>DSAI01000019.1 GCA_011372845.1 Actinomycetota bacterium | reverse complement strand
GCCATCCGGTAGAAGCGCACGTAGAGGTCGTTCAGCCCCTGACCCTGCGGCTTCGCTGCTCGCTTGGTGGTGCGGTACGCCTCCGAGAGGCCGCGCTCTTCGTCCACGGCCATCCCTGCGTATCCGTTGTACGGCGGATTGCCGATCACTACCAGGATGCGCTCCTCACGCTTGATGCGGTCAGCGGCGTCGCGCTCCTCGGCGAACTCGGGGAAGAGCAGCGTCGAGTGCATCTGGCCCGCAACCACGCGCTTGTCCTTCGGAGGCTGGATGGTCCCGTCGCCCCAGCCGGCAAGCGCGTTGGTGAGGTAGATAGCGGCACGCTCATCGGCGTCCTTGAGCGGCACGCCGAGCTCGGCCAGTAGGATGCCCAGCTGCAGGTGCGCCACCACGAACGGTGCCGGCATGATCTCGAAGCCGATCACGCGCTCGAGCGCGGCGCGCTTCACGTCGTTGCGCGTGAGCGCGTCGGCGCCCTGAGCGGTGAGGGTTCGGTCGATCGTGCGAAGCACCTCCACGAGATACGCACCGGTGCCGCAACACGGGTCGAGCACCACAACACTCGGGTCGGCCAGGCCGTCGGCGATGCCCAACTCCTCGCGAAGCGCCCAGTCCACGCGCGCCACCATGTACTTCACGACCTCATCCGGCGTGTACCACACGCCGAGTTCCTTTCGGAGCGCCGGATCGAACGCCTCGAGGAACGGCTCGTAGAAGTACTGCACCGCGTGATGCTCCTGGAACTTCTCGAAGAAGGGCCCGCGCTGCACCCGCCACAGCACCTCTTCGGCCCATTCCAGTACCTCGGAGATGTCGAGATCGCGCAGTCTGCCCGGGTTGGAGAACTGGTAGAACAGCTCGGCCACCATGGGTACGTGCAAGGTCTGGCTCGCCGTCTCCCACTGGAAGCGGCCCTCCCAGGGGATCTCCTCGTTGCGGTCACGTCCGCGGGCCCAGAGCACCCAGGCGGCGAACATGCCGTAGAAGAGCGTCTGCACGAGCGTGGAGCGGAAGAAATGGTCGCCCTTCTCGCCTTCGAACTGCAGGCCCAGCGCGTCCTCGAGCTGCGAGCGCAGTGCGTCGAGAGCGGGGAGCTCGTGCTTCTGCTCGAGGCGCAGGCGGGCGGTGCGCGCGTAGCTCGCGAGGAACCAGGCGAGGTCCTTCGGATCGGAGAGCGGCGCGTTGTGGAGGAGCACGCGCTGCAGGAACTCGGTGAGGCCCTCGCTCGCATCCTCGGCGTACTTCCGCGGCTGATGCACGCGCGCCCAGAAGCCCGCCTCTGTGGTGGCCAGCCGAAGCGTCTCGAGAATGCGAGTCCCGCTGCCGTCGGCGCTTCTTCCGACGAGCACGAAGTCGCGCAGGTTGGTGACGAGCACGAGGCCGTAGCGCTCGACGTACCGGGTCACTTGCTCGCCCTCGGCAGTGGCCCGCGCATCGTCGGCAGTGCCCTTCACCTCTATGGCGCCACGCCCCGGGATCTGACCGAAGAGCGTATCAGCGCCGGGTTCCCAGCCCTTGAGCTGAGGCGCGGTGAACAGCCCGCCGTCGGGGATGCCAGCGCCCGTGTTGCGCAGGTTGATGATCGCCGTGACCTTCGGCTTGAGGCCGGCACCGACGGAGGTGAGGAGTGTCTGGAGTGCCGGGTAGTAGCTCGTCTCGGCGACGCCCGCGCCGGAGGCGTGGATATCGCGCAGCGTAGTGAAGTAGAGCTCCACCGGATCCCGCACGTGGCCTCCCTCGGCAGCCAAGCACAACCGGGTCCCAGTCTAACGGATGCCAGTGACGGGGGGTGCAGCACGGGCGACATGTCTCGGACCAATCTCCAGGAAAGGTGATGAAGATGACCTACTTCGAAGCAGTGGCAGTCTTGCGCAAGGTGATCGCGAGAGACGAACAGGCGAATGAAGCGCTCGACACCTTGATCCAACTCCATGAGGTCGCACAGAAACAGGTCTACCAGACGGTCGCCCGTCTGGAGAACGCCAAGCAACGCGCCGGGGTCGCTGAGGCGAAGCTGCGGGAGTGCAGGAATCAAGGGGCGTGGCGCAAGCGGGGCCCCAAGCAGACTTCGAAGCGGAACCCCAAGCCTCCGAGGAGCAAGGGCCGGTAGGGGGCATGCTGCTCAGTTCTGTGGAGAAGGCAGGATAAGGCCTGTTGCCACGACCGCAACAGGCGAGGGGCTACGCATCCCCGGCGGTGCCGGTGAGCAGGGGAAATGCTGTCGCAACCGGCGGTCTCGTCCGGCAACCATGCGGTCCGCGACGGTTGCCAACCCAGACAAGCACGGATTCGGAAGTGGTGATGACTGTGACAACGACGACCGCAGGCGGCAGGCGAGTGGCACTGCGGCTTGATGAGCAGACGTACGAGCTCCTTGCGAAGGTGGCGGCCGCCCGCGGCGTGGCCCCCACGACTCTCGCGCACGAGTACGTGGAGTTCTGTCTGACTTCGGATGCCTACGAGGCACAGCGCGGCACGCTCGAGCAGATGGTCTTCGCTGCGACGCGGGATGCCTCAGAGCGTCAGGCAGCTGCGGTCCGCTCGATCGTCGCGAAGGGTGTGATCGCGTCGGCGACCGCCACGTTTCTCAACCTCGAGGTGCTCGCGCAGTACTGCGACTTCAGTCCGGCCGAGGCCCAGAGGTTCTACGACTCCTGCCGCGGAAAGGCTGTCGCCTTCGCGCGCGAGACGATCGGCTCAACGGGCGGCGAGGAGGATGCGGGCGAAGTCGCGTTCTCGGCAACGTGAGAGAGGGGTGCGCATGTCGTCCAGCAACCTGGTGGTGAAGCTCAGCTTCAAGAGTCCGGACGCGGTGCGCGTGCGAGCCGGCAACGCGGCGCATCTCAAGTACATCTGCACCCGACCGGGCGTTGATACGACAGTGACCGACGCCTCGTTGCTCCGGGCGCAGTATCGCGATGTCTCGGCAGACGATGCGTACCTGGCGTACATCGCAGAACGACCTGGCGTGGCGCGCGAGACTCCTGATGGCCCGCAGCTGCACGGCCTGTTCGACAGGTCGGGCGTTGCGGATCCGATGGCTGTTCGCGGTGAGCTGAACGCGCTGGAGAGCTCGCCGGCGTACCGCATCATCCTCTCGGTTCGTGAGGAGACGGCGGCTGCCGTGGGGCTCGTGGACAAGGACTCCTGGGAGCACTTCATGTGTGAGCAGACTCCAGTGTTGGCTCGAGGACTCGGCATCCCCGTCGATCGGCTGCGGTGGGTTGCCGCGCTTCATCCGTCTGAGGGGCATCCGCACCTGCATGTGATCGCATGGGATTCAGCGGACAGAAAGCGCGGCCATGACACGATCGCCGCCGACGCGCTCGTAGCGATGCGCGAGGAGCTGACCCGGGAGCTCTGGCGACCCGTCTGTGTCGATCTCGGCGCGGAGAAGGGAACGATCCGCGACGCACTGGTGGCCAGCACTCGCTCGGAGTTGCACGTTGTGAGCGAGCTCATGGACTGGGCGCCGGCCGCGCCGTCGGCCGACCTCAGGCGGCGGGTTGCGGCGCCGGCTCAGTCGCCCGAGAATCTGGCGACGTTGGCTGCAGGACTTGAGCGAGTTGCCGCCGCACTGCCGGGCCGTGGGCGGCTGGCCCTGAGCTACATGCCGCCGGAGACCAAGGCGGCCGTCACTGAGGTGGTAGGCGTGTTGTTGCGTGCGCCCGAGAACCGGGCTGCGGTGGATCGCTATATCGCACTCGCCGAACAGATGGCGCGTCACCAGACGAGTCAGGCCCCACTTCTGGCCGAGGCTCGTGCGGCGGCAGCCGAGGACCTCGAGCACCGCATCGGCCAGAGCGTGCTCCGTGCGGCTGCGGACTTGGAGCAGCACCGTCTGCGTGAGCGGGTCTGGCGCGCCGTGCCCATCCTGACGTCGCGCGGTCCTGACCCGGCGTGCTTCGAGCGGGATCGCGTCCGGGCGGCGCGGGCATGCGGAGCCGCCGGCGTGGGGAGAGAGACCACCGGGGCTGCCCTCGGCGGCCGTGACCTCTCGGAGGAGGTGGCCGCCTCATGGAGTCGAGGGGCCGAGAGCGGTCGTCTGCGCAATGAAGATGTGACGGCTCTCGAGCGGGCTACTGGCGGTGAGCGCGCGGCGCCGGTCATGGCGGGCCTGTCGGCCGCCGCTTACATCGCGGCTCAGGTCTGCCGCGAGCTCGATCATGCGCTGGCGAGTCAGCGAGTGACGGCTCGGGCCATGGACGCCCGGCGCAAGCGCGCGCTGGAGCAATCCCGGGGCATCTGGGCCGGGGCGGAGCCGAACGTGGGCCGGCCGGATAGGGAGCGGTGAGTGGGGCTCTTGAAGGGGAGCTTCACGATGAGGTTTCCAGCCTGCGAACGCCTCCAAAAGGCGAAGGTGCTCACCGTGAGCACCTTTTCTGAACGAACGTTAGCCGTCCTGTTCAGACGGTGTGTTTCTTGCCCCTAGTGGAGTTGGAGTTGACCCGCTTTCGTTGACACCCTAGAAGTAGACCCGCAAGGGTCGGAAGGGAGTCAACGCATGGCGTACACACCGGAGTTCCGGACCGAGGCGGTCCGTCTCTACCGTCTC
>DSAI01000105.1 GCA_011372845.1 Actinomycetota bacterium | reverse complement strand
GCGACGAGCATGCAACCCGGGCACTCACCACGTTGGATCGGACGGAGTAGAGCGCCATTCCGCGCCCGTGGACTCCCCATCGGTCCATCACCATGGTCTCCAGCTTGGACGTGACCCGCGGTTCGAAGACAGTGTCCTGCAGCGCTGGCGGGATACCCACACCATCATCGATCATCGTTAGGGTGCGGGTGGAGCCTTCTCGTGTGGTGGCGACGAATATCCGCTGGGCGTGGGCATCACGTGCGTTTCGGAGAAGCTCGACGACGATGTCCTCGACGCTTCGGATATCGTGCTCCGCCTGACGCCGTTCAGCCTCGGGTACCCGGAGGCGAACGTAGCCGTCACCGAGGCTCTCCTCGACCTTGAGGTAGCCATCGCCCGACACGTTGGTGACGAAATCTATCAGAGGGTCATGTTCGCTCATCGCTCACCAAGGGTGCCACGGCAGGCCTTCCTTCTCAAGAGTGAAGGGACCGCATGCGGTCCCTTCACGTACTCCTGGACGTCCGTTCGGTCTGTCCGGTCGGGTGTCACTTGGCATATTCCACTGCCCGGCTTTCGCGGATGACCATGACCTTGATCTGGCCCGGGTACTGCAACTCCTCCTCGATTTGCTTGGCGATGTCGCGCGCCATGAGCGTGGAGTCGGCATCGGATACATCCTCGGGCTTGACCATGACACGGATCTCGCGACCAGCCTGCATAGCGTAGGACTTCTCGACACCCTTGTGGGACTCGGCGAGCGACTCCAGCTTCTCGAGACGCTTGATGTAGCTCTCGAGCGTCTCGCGCCGAGCGCCGGGGCGGGCAGCGGAAATGGCGTCCGCCGCCTGAACGATGACGGCTTCTACGGTCTGGGGTTCGACGTCCCCGTGGTGAGCCTCGATACAGTGCACTACCTCTTTGTTCTCGCCAAGCCTACGGGCGAGGTCGGCGCCGATGACGGCGTGCGGGCCCTCGATCTCATGGTCGATGGCCTTGCCAAGGTCATGGAGAAGACCGGCGCGCTTTGCGAGCGTGGGATCGAGTCCGAGCTCAGCCGCCATGACGCCTGATAGGTATGCGACCTCGAGCGAATGGTTGAGGACGTTCTGGCCGTAGCTCGTGCGATAGCGGAGCCGGCCGAGGGTGCGCACGATGTCGTGGTGGAGGTTGTGCACGCCGGTGTCGAACACCGCCTGCTCTCCAGCCTCGAACACCTGCTGGTCCACGAGCTGCTCTGCCTTCTTGAACATCTCTTCTATCCTGGCCGGGTGGATCCGGCCGTCGGCGATGAGGTTCTCCAGCGTGATGCGTCCTACCTCGCGTCGCACAGGATCGAAGCTCGAGAGGATGACCGCCTCAGGGGTGTCGTCGATGATGAGGTTGATTCCGGTGAGCTGTTCGAACGCGCGGATGTTGCGACCCTCGCGACCGATGATGCGGCCCTTGAGGTCGTCCGACGGGATGTGGACGACCGAAACTGTCGACTCGGCGGTGTGATCGGCGGCGACACGACCGATCGCGATCCCGATGATGTTGCGGGCCTTGCGGTCGGCTTCCTCACGGGCGCGTTGTTCGGCCTCGCGGACGATCATGGCCGAATCATGCGACACGTCCTGCCTGACGCGCTCAAGGAGCACCGACTTGGCTTCCTCCGTCGTCATACCAGCGAGCGACTCGAGCCGCGCCTTCTCGTCGGCGATGGCGTCCTCGAGCTCCTTCTCTCTCTTGATGATCTGTCCCGCCTGGCTCGACAACTGGTGCTCACGCTTATCGAGCGAGTCGGTACGACGGTCGAGCGACTCCTCGCGCTGGAGGAGTCTGTTCTCGAGCGCCCCGAGCTCCTTGCGCCGCTCCTTGGCCTCTTCTTCTGCCTGACCTTTGAGGCGGAGAATCTCATCTTTCGCCTCGAGGAGCATCTCCTTGCGGGTCGTCTCGGCCTGCTTCTCTGCATCGGCGAGGAGCCGTTCCGCGGCTTCGCGAGCGCGGGTGGTCTTGCCGGCGATGATGAAGCGGTTGATGACCATGCCGAGGACGACGCCGATGACGAGTCCGAGAAGTGCATAGATGACGGGTCCCATCGGGCGTGCCCTCCCTTCCGGGTATCGGTGCGTTGTCCATCGTCTTGTTGGTGAACGAACGGTGCACCTGGTGCCCGGAGGGTATACCCCTACCCTTGGAACCGGAGCGCCGGGCACGACCGCCCGGCAGATACGATAGAGTTCGGTTCGTCTATGGATACGATACGTGCACCGACCCCTTTCGAGGCGGTGCCGACTTCATCTCACTGAAGAACCACACGACACGCCCGACGTCTATCGGAGCGTCTCGATCGCATTTGCCGTGGCAATCGTACTCGGGAGGGCTATGTCACGTCAAGAGAGACGCACCGCCTGAGCAGGGATAACGGGACGCTCAGCAGGCATCATCCGGTTCGGCGGTCCCGGAGGGCGACACGCATGACCTGGCGGCGTTGAGCGCATCCGAGGCGGAGAACCCTCGGCGAACGAGACGCGAGGCAAGCCGGTCCACAGAATCCGAGGGACGGGACAGACGGCGTGCAATCTCGAATGCACGGTCGTCCTCTCCTTCAGCAGGCGCTACCGCATCGAGGGCGCGCGCTGCGCTGTCGTCGACGATACCGAATCGGCGCAGCTCACGAAGTGCGCGCTGTCGTCCGAACCCCCGTAGGATGATCATGGTGCGTGCCATCTGCTCGGCGAAGCGCTCATCATCGAGCAAGCCTGTATCCGTGAGCCACGAGACGGTGTCGGCGACAATCGACTGCAGATACCCGTCGTCCGTCAACCGATCAGCCATCTCCTTAGTGCTACGTTCTCGATACGCCAGCAGCCGGAATGCGCGCTCACGGGCGTGCTGAGGCTCGATCTCGAGACGGCGGACGAGCACGTCACCGAGGGCGATGGTGTCACCCACCTGTAGTCCGAGCGCCTTGACGATTGCGGCGGGCATGATGGCCCACTGATCGCCGCTCACGTGTACCTCGCGCCGCTTTGAGCCACGGCGCGAGGTGATCGCCGTTACCTCGCCGTGCTCCATGAGGGATCTACGCGCCGGTCTTCTTGGCTGCCGTTTCGCTCTTCTTGCCGGCGGCCTCGTCGGGCTTCTGTTCTGCGGACTTTCCATTGCGCGAGGTGAGACCGAGCTTCTCGCGGATCTGCTTGTCGATGGTGTCCCGGAGATCGATGTGCTCTCGCAGGAAATCCTTAGCCGCTTCACGACCCTGGCCGAGACGCTCTTCACCGTAGTTGTACCAGGCGCCTGACTTCTGGACGATGCCCTCCTCGACGCCCAGGTCGAGCAGGCTTCCCTCCTTGGAGATCCCCTGACCGTACATGATGTCGAACTCGGCCTGTCTGAACGGAGGCGCGACCTTGTTCTTGACCACCTTGGCGCGGACCCGGTTGCCCACGAGATCCGTTCCCTGCTTGATCGAGTCGATGCGACGGATGTCGATGCGGATGGAGGCATAGAACTTCAATGCTCGTCCGCCGGAGGTCGTCTCAGGGCTGCCGAACATGACGCCGACCTTCTCGCGCAACTGGTTGATGAAGATGCAGGTCGTTTGCGACTTGTTGAGCGAGCCTGCGAGCTTGCGCATTGCCTGGCTCATGAGCCGGGCCTGCAGGCCTACGGTGACGTCACCCATCTCCCCCTCGAGCTCCGCTCTGGGAACGAGCGCCGCGACCGAGTCGACCACGATCACGTCGATGGCGCCGGATCGCACGAGCATGTCGGTGATCTCAAGAGCCTGCTCACCGGTGTCGGGCTGCGAGATAAGAAGGTCGTCGATATCGACGCCCAGGCGTGCCGCATACGACGGGTCCAGCGCGTGCTCAGCGTCTACGAACGCGGCCACGCCGCCGGTCCGCTGCGCCTCGGCGACGATCTGGAGCGCGAGAGTGGTCTTGCCCGAGGACTCGGGACCGTAGATCTCGACGATGCGGCCACGCGGAACGCCGCCGATGCCGAGAGCGGCGTCCAGGGCCAGCGAACCCGTGGGGATCGAGGCCACCTGCTGAGTGGCTGCATCCTCTCCCAGCCGCATCAGAGAACCTTTGCCGAACTTGCGCTCGATCTGCTCGCGTGTGAGATCGAGGACTTTGCTCTTGTCCTGTTCCATCGGTGCCTGCTCCTTATCCGGCTCGTGCGACTCTCTGAAGGCTGCATCGAACGTACACGAACACGTGTTCGATGTCAATCAACCGGTTAGGGGTATGACAGCGTACTGGTCGTAGATCGGCCCCCGCTTTGTGAGCGTGGACGTGAACAGCGTAACCGCCGCCACTGACACGCTGGTGGAGTCACCCTGTGAACGTAGCTGTGAGGCGGCTGCGTCGATAGCCTCAGTGGAGATGCGTCTTCGCTCGCGGGTGCGGCAGAGGGTCACGTGGGTGGCGAAGCCACGGTGTCGTGCGGGCCGCCGGCATGACGTGCAGGCCGACGCGAGAAGCGACGCGAGTTCGGCGGTAGGGTCGCTCGCCGTCGAGGGCGTCGCCCAGAGCATGGAGGCGGCCCGCAACGCGGGCGTCGCTCGCACACTGTCGATCGACACAAGGTACGGCGTCATGTCCGCCACGGCCCCGCGGGCGGCATCGGCCGCACCACGCAGACCGTT
>DSAI01000175.1 GCA_011372845.1 Actinomycetota bacterium | reverse complement strand
TTCACGGCCGGCGCGAAGGAAGACGATCTCGACTCGGCAGGACGCATCAGCATACCCGCGAACCTTCGCGAGTACGCCAAGCTCGAACGCGACGTCACGGTCATCGGCAACGGCGACCGTATAGAGATCTGGGACTCGTCGGCGTGGGCGGATTACAACGGCGAGGCGGAAGGGCGCATCGAGGAAGTGACGAGTTCACTCGCTGAACTCGGCATTCTCTAAGGTCCTTGAGAATGGAATACCGGCACACCCCAGTTTTGCTGGCCGAGGTCACGCAGCAGCTGACCTTACACGACGGCTCCATCTTCGTTGACTGTACCTTAGGCGGGGCAGGACACACGAAGCGGATCGCACAGCTTATAGCACCCACCGGGATACTGGTGGGCATCGATCAAGATGACGCCGCACTCACCGCAGCAGCAGACACACTCCGCCTCGGCCAGCAGGAACTTCCCACGATCGTGCTCCTCAAGGGGAACTTCGGGGACCTCGACGAGCTGTTGCTCGAGGCGAGGGTCCCGTATGTTGACGGGTTCCTGATGGACCTTGGCGTCTCATCTCCCCAGCTCGACCATGTCGGCCGCGGTTTCACCTACCAGGAGGATGCTCCGCTGGACATGCGGATGGATCCCGCGTCGTCGCAGCCTACCGCGGCTGACATCGTCAATACGTACTCCGAGGCCGAGCTCGCGCGCATCATCCGCGAGTACGGCGAGGAGCGGTGGGCCTCGCGCATCGCAGCCTTCATCGTAGTCGCGCGGGGCGCCCATCCGATCACCAGCACGAGCAAGCTGGTGGAGGTGGTCAAGGCGGCCATCCCGGCTTCCGCACGGCGGACCGGGGGCCATCCTGCCCGGCGCACCTTCCAGGCGCTGCGCATCGAGGTCAACCACGAGCTGGAGCAGCTCGAGCGCGGCGTCCGTAGCGCGATCGCATGGCTCGCGCCGAAAGGGCGCATCGCGGTCATCAGCTACCACTCGCTCGAGGACGGAATCGTCCGCGATGTGTTCTGCGACAGCGCTCAGGGGTGTATCTGTCCGCCAGACCTGCCGGTGTGCAGGTGCGGCAGGGAGCCGGTAGTCCGGATAGTCACCAAGCGGCCGATCACGCCTTCGGCCGAGGAGATCGATCGCAACCCGCGGTCACGGAGCGCGAAGCTCAGGGTCGCGGAGAAGCGCTAAGGCACCAAGGGGTCCCGCCTGCGGGCGGGAAGACGAGCGGGAAGGAGGCCCACCTCCGTGGGCGCAGCGGCACGCAAGATCACGCGCACCGCGGCACCGGCGCGACCGGCACTCAAGGTCGTGCGCGGTGGGTCTCGTCGTACCCGCACGCGTGCAGCGGCTCTCGGCACGTTCCGGCTGGTCGCCACGTGCATGGTGATCCTCATGATGGCAGGAGTCGTTCGGGTCTCGCTTGCGGCGAGCGCCGCCGAGGCGTCGATCGACGCATGGGAACTGCGGAGCGAGGTGAAGGCCGAGCGCCAGGTCGGCAGGACGCTCGAAGCCGACAGGAGCGCCCTGGCATCGCCGTCGCGCATCGAGGAGCTTGCCTGCCAGACGCTCAACATGACCAGACCCGCACAGGTGTGCTATCTGGAGATGCCTGCGGCCGCCGTTGCGGCATCCCCGGGAGAGGACGTGCTGGTCGACGATGTCGGCACTGAGTCCGCGCCGGTGCGTGAGGCGGCTCAGCTTGTGGTCGCCACGCTGGCGGATCTTGCGGCCAGCGAGGCCGAGGTGCTGCTCGTCGGCGACATGGGGCTCGGTACGTTGCGATGAGTGCGCCGCCCGCCACAGGACGTCGGCGACGCGGAGCCGACCGGGAGCGCCCGCACTCTGCCGGGCGCTTCTTGTGGCTTCTGAGCCTCCTGTTGGCGATGCTCGTGGCGGTGGGTGGCCGACTCGTTTACATCCAGGTCGTCAAGGGTCCCGAGTATGCTGCCGCGGCTACCGAGCAGCGCACCCGGGACATCACCATCAGCCCAGAGCGCGGTTTCATCTTCGACCGGGAGGGTGAGGTCCTGGCCGAGTCGATGGAGGCGCGCACCATATACGCCGTTCCCGACGCGGTCGCCGACAAGGCGGGGGCTGCACAGATGATCGCATCGGCGATCGGTGGTGATCCGGCGTCGTACGAAGAGAAGCTCTCCCGGGACACGGGTTTCGTCTACATCGCGCGGAAGGTGGATGTCGCGCTCGCGGATACACTGAGAGAGCATGAGATCGAGGGCCTCGGGTTCATCGAGGACTCGCGGCGCGTCTACCCGAGCAACGAGCTGGCCTGCCAGGTCCTCGGATTCGTCGGTGTCGACGACGAGGGTCTCTCCGGCCTGGAGTTCTACTACGACGACCTCCTGGCGGGCACGCCCGGTCGGTTGATCGCCGAGCGCGACAACAGGGGCCGCCCCATACCCGGAGGCGTCACGTACGAGGAAGAGGCGGTGGACGGGCAGGACATCGTGCTCACCATCGACAAGGACATCCAGTACCAGGCACAGGTGGCGCTCGCCGAGGCGGTAGAGGAGTGGGGCGCGAAGGCCGGGTCCGTGATCGTGATGGACCCGCGCAACGGCGAGATCCTGGCGATGGCCTCGGTCCCTCAGTTCAACCCCAACCGCTTCAGCGAGGCGGCGGGAGAGGCTTACCGCGCGCGTTCGATCGTCGACACGTACGAGCCGGGATCCACCATCAAGTCGCTCACCGCGGCGGCGGTCATCGATGCGGGCCTACACAGCCCAGACTCCACCTTCGAGTTGCCGCCCACCATCGAGGCGGGAGGGCGGACGATACACGAATCGCACGAACGCGAGACGGTCACGTGGTCGCTCACCGACATCGTCACGCAGTCGTCCAACGTGGGCGCCGTCAAGCTCGGTCTGGCCCTGGGCGAGGACGGGCTCTACGACTACTTCGCCCGTTTCGGTCTCACCGCGGTCACCGGGGTCGACTACCCGGGCGAGGTCAAGGGATGGCTGCCCACGACCGACCAGTGGTCGCCATCCTCGCTCGCGACGATCACCTTCGGCCAGGGTATCTCAGTCACTCCGCTGCAACTTGCGCGGGCGCTGAGCGCGATCGCGAACGACGGCTATCTCGTGACGCCGCACTTCCTGAAGGAGACGCGCGGTGAGGTGGAGGAAGGTCCTGTCCTGGAGACCGAGCGCGCGATCAACGCGGAGACCGCTGAGGCCATGCGCGTGGTGCTCGCCGACGTGGTGAACGAGGGCACAGGCGCGGCGGCCGCTGTGCCTGGTTATCAGGTGGCGGGCAAGACGGGGACGGCGCAGAAGGCGCGCACGGATGGGGTCGCAGGCTACGCCAAGGGCAAGTACGTCGCGTCGTTCTCGGGCTTCCTGCCTGCCGACGACCCCCGCGTGCTGATCATCGTGAACATCGATGAGCCGAGTGAGGCGATCTACGGCGGAACGGTAGCAGCGCCCACGTTCGCACGCATCGCGGCCTACTGTGTCGACCATCTGAAGATACCCCCGGGAAGCCCGGTAACGGGTGCGTCACAGGGGGATGGCCAGTAAGGCCGACCGCATATCCGATGGTAGAATGACTCGAAGGAGAGACGACGGGAACCGGTGGATACGAGGACGCTTTCACAGCTTGTAGGCGGTGCGGCGGGGTCGATGGATGGACACGCCGGCACAGACGTCTCCGGGATCGCGTATCGCTCCGACGCGGTGCGTCCGGGAGACGTCTTCTTCTGCATACCGGGACACCGTCACGACGGGCACGATTTCGCGGCCGATGCGCTATCGCGGGGTGCGGTCGCCATCGTCTGCGAGCGGCCGCTCGGCACTGCGGCGTGGGAGATCATCGTGGACGACGCGAGGCGCGCTCTCGCGCTTGCCTCGGCGGCGTTCCACGATCATCCGTCGCGCCGCATGGATGTCGTGGGGATCACCGGTACCAACGGCAAGACCACCACGACCTACATCATGGACAGTATCCTGAGACAGGCGGGTCGGATGACCGGCCTCATCGGCACCGTGGAGACGCGTGTCGCCGGTGAGCGTCAGTCATCATCGCGTACGACCCCCGAGTCGGCGGACCTGCAGGCCCTGCTCGCGCGCATGGCGGAGGCTGGCGTCCAGGCGGTCTCCATGGAGGTCTCGTCGCACGCCATCGACCTGCACCGCGTCGATGCGCTGCATTTCGCCGTCGCTGCCTTCACGAACCTCACGCAGGACCATCTCGACTATCACCGGACACTCGACGAGTACTGGTCGGTCAAGCGGCGACTCTTCACCGAGCTTGCAGTGGGTGCGCGCGTGGTGAACATCGACGATCCGCGTGGAGCGGGGCTAGGTGCTGCGCTCTACGATGTCTGGACCGTGGGACGGGCTGCCGGGGCGATGGTGCGGGCAGAGAACGAGCGGCCGGCCGCGGACTCGACGACCTTCCACCTTGTGACGCCTGAGGGTGAAGCCGAGGTCACGCTCCCGCTTGCGGGTGCGTACAACGTGAGCAACGCGTTGGTTGCCGCCGGAAGCGCGCTTGCGATGGGCATCGGGTTGGACATCGTGGTGCGCGGTCTGGAGTCGGCGCCTCAGGTCCCCGGTCGCCTCGAGCGGATCGACGAGGGGCAACCGTTCGTGGTGCTCGTGGACTACGCGCACACGCC
>DSAI01000017.1 GCA_011372845.1 Actinomycetota bacterium | reverse complement strand
GGCGCGAGCCTTGCGTTGCGCGAGAGACTCTCGGCCATCCACGGCGTGCCGGTGGAGCGGATCGTGACCGGCAACGGGAGCAACGAGATCCTCCGTCTGATCGCACAGGCGGTGCTCCGGTCCGGTGACGAGGTGGTCTACCCGTGGCCGTCGTTCATCGTGTACCCCACGGTCACTCAGATGTTCGGGGCCGTGAAGGTTCCCGTGCCGCTCGTGGACGGGGCGCGCTACGACCTCGACGCCATACTGGCCGCCATCACCGACCGCACGCGGCTTGTGTTCCTGTGCAACCCCAACAACCCTACCGGCACGATCTACACGCGGGAGGCGTTCGACGCGTTCCTGGAGCGGCTTCCCGCTCACGTGCTGCTCGTGCTCGATGAGGCGTACTTCGAGTACGCCATGGCCGAGGAGTACCCCGACGGGCTCGCATACTTCGACGGCGAGCGGCCGATCGTGGTGCTCCGCACGTTCTCCAAGATCTACTCGCTCGCGGGGCTTCGTGTGGGCTACGGCTTCGTGCCCGAACCGCTGCGGCACGCGATCGACTGCATCCGCGAACCGTTCGACGTGAACTCGGTGGCGCAGGCCGGCGCGTTGGCCTCGCTCGACGACCAGGCCGAGGTGGAGCGCCGTCGCCGTGAGAACCAAGAACAGAAGACCTACCTGTATTCGGGCTTCGATCGGCTCGGCATCGAGCGGGTGCCGTCGGAGACGAACTTCGTCTGGATCAGGACGGAGCGGCCGGTCGAAGTGTTCGAGGGCCTCCTCGCCGAGGGGGTGATCGTGCGAGCGTTCGGCACCACGCCCGCGCTCCGCGTGGGAGTGGGGACGCCGGAGGAGTCGCGTCGCACGATCGAAGCGTTCGAAGCGGTCATCGCCCGCCTGGGCAGCGTGTAGCGCAGCCAGGGCACGTGACGGCCGCAGAGACGTCCGTCACGATTCGCGCGGAAGCGCGCATGAGAGGGTGATACGACATGCTCGTGGTGATGAAGGACCACGCTCGCGCCGAAGACGTGCAGCACGTGGTCGACCTGCTGACCGAGGCCGGGGCCGAGGCGCATCTCTCCCAGGGCGAAGTCAAGACGATCATCGGCGTGATAGGCGACCGCGAGGTCATCTACACGCTCGACCTCGAAGGCCTGCCCGGCGTCGAGCAGGTCATCCGGGTACTGAAACCGTTCAAGCTCGTCAGCCGCGACTTCCAGGCCGAGGACACCGTGGTGCGCGTGGGGCCCTCGTCCATCGGCGGGGGAGCGTTCGGTGTGATCGCGGGTCCCTGCTCGATCGAGTCGGAAGAGCAGATGGTGTCCACCGCTCGCGCTGTGAAGGCCGCGGGAGCCACGATGCTGCGAGGGGGCGCGTACAAGCCGCGCACCAGCCCGTATGCGTTCCAGGGAATGGGCGTGGAGGGCCTCAGGCTCCTCCGCATCGCTGGTGACGAGGTGGGTCTGCCGGTGGTGACCGAGGTGCTCGACGTCCGCGACGCCGATACGGTGGCCGAGTACGCGGACGTGCTGCAGGTGGGCGCTCGCAACATGCAGAACTTCATGATGCTCGACGAGCTCGGCACGATGAAGCGGCCCGTGTTGCTCAAACGGGGACTCTCGGCCACGATCGAGGAGCTGCTCTCGGCGGCCGAGTACGTGCTCAAGGGCGGCAACCGCGACGTGATCCTCTGCGAGCGGGGCATCCGCACCTTCGAGACCTACACGCGCAACACGCTCGACCTGGGTGCGGTCTCCGCGCTCAAGACGCTCACGCACCTTCCGGTGATCGCCGACCCGTCGCACGCGAGCGGGCGGCGCGAACTGGTGGCGCCGATGTCGCGTGCCGCGGTGGCCGCTGGCGCTGACGGGCTGATGATCGAGGTGCACCCTGACCCCGAGCGGGCCCGGTGCGACGGGCCGCAGTCGCTCATCCCGGTCGCGTTCTCCTCGCTGATGGAAGACCTGAGGCCGCGTCTCGCACTCGAGCACAAGCGCCTGGGGGTGGACGGGTGAGCGTGCAGCGCCTCACCGTGGCAGGGCTGGGCCTGATCGGCGGGTCGGTGGCCCTCGCGGCCCGGCGCGCGGACCCCCATGTGGTGATACGCGCGGTGGACGAGGACCCTCACACGCTCGCCTTCGCACTGCGCGAGGGTGTGGCCGACGAGGCGCTGTCCACGCGCGAGGCCGTTACCGCGGGGTGGTTCGCGCCGGGCGCGGCGGACCTGGTGGTGCTCGCCACTCCCGTGCCGGTGACCGTGCGGTTGCTGGCGGAGCTCGGGCGCCTCGGCTACAACGGTATCGTCACCGATGTGGCGTCCACGAAGAGCGCCGTGGTGGCCGCCGCGGGCCGCGCGACCGAAGACGGCGCGGAGTACCGGTTCGTGGGCGGGCACCCGATGGCCGGCTCCGAGCGCAGCGGGGTGGAGGCGGCCTCGGCAACGCTCTTCAACGGCGCGTACTACGTGCTCACACCCACCGGCGCCACCGACATGGCGGCGTTCAAGGTGGTGCACGAGTTCGCCACGGGCCTTGGCGCGCGGGTGATCTCGATCGACGCGCGCGACCACGACGAGGCGGTGGCGGTGGTGAGTCACGTGCCGCACGTGACCGCCGCAGCGCTTGTGGAGCTGGCGAGCAGTCGCGCTACCGAGGTGGGGGCCGACCTGCTCCGGCTTGGAGCGGGGGGCTTCAAGGACATGACGCGCATCGCGGCAGGCAGCCCCGAGCTCTGGACCGGCATCTGCATGGACAACGCCGCGGCGCTGTCGGCCGGCATCGAGCGGCTGTCTGCCGTGCTCGAGGGCTTCAGGCGCTCGCTCGACGCAGGCGACGCCGACGGCGTGCGTGCGTGGCTCACCGCGCCGGCCGACGTGCGGAAGTCGCTTCCCGCGCAGTGGGTGCCGGCCACATCGAGGCTGCGGGAACTCACGGTGCCGGTGAGCGACCGGCCGGGCGTGGTGGGCATCGTCACCACGGCCGTGAGCCGTGCCGGCTGCAACATAGAAGACATCGAGATCGACCACCGCTCGGAGGACACCGCGATGCTGCGGCTGGTGCTGACCGACGAAGGGAACGCCGAGGCGCTGATGGACGACCTGCGCGATCGCGGGTTCGACCCCTCCATCACGCCACTGGAGGAGGCGTAGCATGGGTGATGAGACCGTGACGCACGCACAGGCGGGCCTGTCCGGCGAGATCAGGCTGCCCACCGACAAGTCCATCTCGCACCGGGCGGTGCTGCTCGCCGCTATCGCCGAGGGAGAGTCGTTCCTGATCGGCGTGCTGGACAGCGCGGACGTGCGCTCGACCATCGCCGCATGCGAGGCTCTCGGCGCATCGATCGAGACGGTCCACGCCGACGAGCGCGGCCTGCAGGTGAAGGTCACCGGATGGGGGAACGCCGGCCCTGCGCAGCCGCCCGGTCCCATCGACTGCGGCAACTCCGGCACCACCGTGCGCTTGCTCGCGGGGGTCCTGGCGGGTTGGCCGGTCGACGTGACGCTCACCGGCGACGAGTCGCTGTCATCGCGTCCGATGGAGCGCATCGCCGCGCCGCTCCGCGAGATGGGGGCCACGGTGACCACCTCGGCGGAGGGCACGTTGCCCATGCGGGTGCGTGGCGGCGAACTGACCGCCATATCGTACGACTCGCCAGTGGCGAGCGCCCAGGTGAAGTCGGCCGTGCTGCTCGCGGGGCTCCGCGCCACGGGCGTCACCACGGTGACCGAGCCGCGCGCCAGCCGCGACCACACGGAGCGCATGGTGCCCGCTTTCGGGGCACAGGTCGCCAGGGAGGGCCTCTCGGCGAGTGTGAACGGCCCTGCCTCCCTCACCGGCACGCAGGTGATCGTGCCGGCCGACCCCTCCTCGGCGGCGTTCAGCATCGCGGCGGCCACCCTGCTGCCGGGAAGCAAGGTACTGCTTCCCAACGTGTCGCTCAACCCCACGCGGATCGGATTCATCGGGGTGCTGCGCGAGATGGGCGCCGACATCACACTGAAAGACCTGCCGCCGATGGGCAACGAGACGGTAGGGACGATCGTGGTGCAGAGCGCCGCGGAGCTGCGCGGTGTGACGGTGGGCGCTGACGTGGTGCCCACGCTGATCGACGAGGTCCCCGTACTCGCGTTGGTGGCCTCGCAGGCCGCCGGAGTGACGCGGTTCGAGGGCGTCGGCGAGCTCAGGGTCAAGGAGAGCGACCGGATCGAGGCGATGCGCGCCGGACTCACGGCTCTGGGGGCGGACGTGACGGCGGGTGAGGACTGGCTGGAGGTACGCGGACCGTCGGCGCTCTCGGGCACGACGCTCTCGTCTGGCGGCGACCACCGGCTCGCGATGACCTGGGCGGTGGCCGGTCTGATCGCCGAAGGCGACACCACCATAGAGGACTTCGATGCCGTAGGAGTCTCGTATCCGCGGTTCCTTGAGGACCTGCTGGGCCTCGTGCACGGCGATGGCGGAGCCTGACGCGTGCTAGAATCCCCTTGCCCGACACCGGACCGGGAGAGGCCTGTGATCATCGCGATAGACGGCCCTGCGGCCAGCGGCAAGTCCACGGTGGCCAAGGCTGTGGCGCGCAGGCTCGGAGTGCGCCACCTCGACACCGGAGCGATGTACCGCGCGGTCACCTGGCTCGCGCTTGAGCGTGGCGTCTCCACCGGCGACGCCGAGGCGCTGGCACGCATAGCCGAGGAGAACCCGGTCTCGTTCGAGTATCTCAGCGACGGCCCCATCGCCGACGTCGTCCG
>DSAI01000146.1 GCA_011372845.1 Actinomycetota bacterium | reverse complement strand
GCTCTTCGAGCAGCACGACGAGTGGCAGGTGAGCCGGCGCTACATGTCGGTCGAGTCGATCGAGAAGGCGATGCAGCCGGTCCTCGTCGTCAACGACGGGCTCGATCAGGAGGTGGTGCCCGCACTCATGGCCGGCTGAGTGAGATACTCGAGGTCGGAGCAGAGGGCTTCATACACCACTTGACGGGACGTGGCCCCGGTGGGCGAGGCCGCGATCACCGGCGGCGGCAAGCTGGCTGCGCGGCACGTCGTTCACGTCGTCGGGCCCGTGTGGCACCGCGGGCGTCGCGGAGAGGCGGAGCTGCTGGAGGCGGCGTATCGCTCGGCTATAGAGCTTGCCGACGAGCACGGTCTCGTCTCGATCGCATTCCCCTCGATCTCCACTGGCGTCTTCGGCTATCCCGTTCAGCTAGCCGCGCCGGTTGCCCTCGAGGCGATCCGTCAGGCACTGATCGCGGCCTCAAACGTGCGTCTTGTAGAGATCGTGCTCCTCGACGAGAACTCTCTCGAAGTGTGGGTGGACACGGCGAAAGACATCGAGGAGGCGGAGTAGTGGGCGGCCGCTTCAAGGCATGGGCGCGAGGATGTATCGTCGGGACCGCCGTGGGCGATGCGCTCGGTGCGCCCGTGGAGTTTCTCTCCGCCGAGACGATCATCGAGCGGTTCGGCCCAGCCGGTATCACCACGCTTGAGCCGTGGGACGGGCATCGGGCGGAATCGTTCACTGATGACACTCAGATGACCGTCGCTACCGCGCGTGGTGTCGCCCGCT
This sequence comes from Actinomycetota bacterium, assembly GCA_011372845.1. Classification (GTDB taxonomy): domain Bacteria; phylum Actinomycetota; class Coriobacteriia; order Anaerosomatales; family Anaerosomataceae; genus Anaerosoma. The sequence continues at coordinate 3,986 of DSAI01000146.1, read as the reverse complement.
CGCTCGAGAACGGCGTTGATACGACGTCCGCTATCTGGGAGGAGTACCTTGCCTGGCTGCGCACGCAAGACGATCCGGTGCAGCAGCGCGGACCTGGGACTACCTGTCTGATGGCTCTGCGCGGCGGCGAACCTGGCCAGCTCGACGACCCGGTGAACAATAGCAAAGGTTGCGGCGGCATCATGCGTGTCGCGCCGGTCGGTCTCGGATTTGGGCCGGGATGGGCGTTCGAACTGGGCACCGCAAGTGCGGCCTTGACGCACGGTCATCCCAGCGGCTACCTCGCGGCCGGCTTCCTGGCGGACGTCATCTCGCGACTGGTGAGAGGCACGCCTTCCCTGTACCGCTCGATCGAGGACGCGCGAGAGGAGTTGCTCGGCTGAGACGATGCCGACGAATGTGCTTGCGGCGATCGACGATGCGGTGGAGTTCGCTATGACTGCGCCGGGTACACAGCTGCAGATCGGGCGTCTCGGCGAAGGATGGATTGCCGAGGAGGCACTGGCAATCTCGCTGGCGTGCGCGCTGGCGTACCCGGAGGACTGGTCATCGGCCGTCCTGCTCGCGGTGAACCATGGAGGCGACAGCGACTCGACGGGCGCGATCACGGGCGCACTGCTCGGTGCGCGCCTCGGCATGGAGGCCATCCCACTGGCATGGTCGCATGATGTCGAGTGCGCATCAGAGCTCGTCGCGATCGCTGATCGGCTGTCCGACACGGTCAGGGGCGAAGCGTCGTTCAGCTGGGTGGATGGCGTGTAGCTCGAGTCCTTCGCACCATGCCCATGTTGCGATGCGACACCTGCCGACTAAAGCACGGTTCATGGTTACGAGGTGCGGAACTCCTCGGCGACCTCGTTCGCCTTGAAGATTGCCACCTTGGTCATTGCAGGGCCGATGACCTGGTAGACGAAGGTAGTCGCAGCGATGACGTTGATCGCCAGAGTCCCGATCTCGGCGCCCACGCTACCGTACGCAGCGAACGTGTGTGACGCATCGATGGCCAGGCCTATAGCCACGCCCGCCTGAGAGAGCAGGCCGAGGCCGAGGTACTTCTGAACCACATCGGGAGCCTTGGAGATCCGGGCACCTGTCCACGCACCTGCGGTCTTTCCTATCACGCGCATGAACAGGTACGTGACTCCGATGAGCCCGATGCTTGGGAGCAGCGAGATGTCCACGCGAGACCCGACCAGCACGAAGAACAGGACCATGACCGGTGGGTTGAACGCCCCGGCCAACTCGAATGCGACCCGGTTATCCCGGGAGATATTCACGAGTGTGAAGCCCATCGCCATGTTCGCGAGGATGAGTGAGACTCCGAAGTGGTCGGCCATCCCTGCACACAGCATGATCATGCCAATGATGATGATGAGTCGCTGACCTTTGTCGCGAACCCAGCGCATCGCAAGATGCAGTAGCCAGCCGCCGAACGCGCCCATCAGCAACGCGCCGCCTATCTCAAGTAGCGGTCCCGACAGCGCCGAGGTCCACTCGAAGCCACCGGTGCCGAGCAGGGCCTTGGTGGCCGATGATGCGAACGCGTAGATGATCAGTGCCGCTGCATCGTCCAGGCCGACGACGCCGAACAGTGTCGTTGTGAGCGGGCCGCGAGACCGATACTGCCACAGCACGTCGACGGTGGCAGCGGGAGCGGTCGCAGACGCGAGGGCACCGAACACGAGTGAGATGGGCAGACTGTGCGTGACGAGGTACATCGTGCCGCACACGAGCAGGAATGCCGCGCCCGCCTCGAAGATGGTGATGATGGTGATGCTCTTCCCGAGCTCCTTCAGATCACGGATCTGAAGTTCGCCACCGATCGTGAATCCGATAAGGGCGAGCGCGAAAAGCGAAATGGTGTTCAGTGCCTCGATCAGTTGCGCATCCAGCAGGCCGACCCCTGAGCGCCCAAGAACGACACCAACAAGGATGTAGCCCACTACCCACGGTATGCGGATCTTGTCGCTGAGACGCGCTCCGGCAAAGCCAAGCACGATCATTATGCCAACGATGAGAAATGCGCTGAGCTGCACGGTTTGTCAGGACTCCCAGTGTTCTTCCATCAGCGCGCTGCAAACATCAGCACGGTTGACGGTCCCGATTAGCACGCCCTCGCGGACGACGGGCAGGATCTTCACGCCCTCGCTCAACATGATCTCCGACACACTCCCGACGTCTTTCGACTCGTCGACCGTGATTGGGTGTTCGGTCATGTAGTCCTTCACTGCAGCGTCACTGGCCCGACGCATCTTACGGGCGATCTCGCCGAAGTCGGCGACGAAGATGCCGGAGCGATCGCGGCTGCGAGGGGATATCGCTTCGATGATGTCGGCCTCGGAGAGAAAGCCAACCACGTGCTGCTGGTCATCGACCACGGGTAGTCCAGAAATCCGCATGAGGCTGAACAGACGCGCGGCTTGCTGAAGGCTGGTCTCGCGCGTGAGGGCGGTGAGATCACGCGTCATGATGTCAGCGACCCTGCGATTAGGCACTCGTGACCACCTCCACACGGTCGAGGCACGATTGGATCTCTTCGCGCGATGCGAACTGGCCGTTGGGAGAGGCGGCAGCTGCGAGGGCAGCAGCCACACCTTCCCGCGCGATCTCCTCAAGCGAATCGCCGCTCGTGGTGGCATCCAGGATACCGGCGATGAGCGCGTCGTCCAGGCGAATGCGGCCGAGAAGCCTGCATGCGGGAACGCTCGCGATCACGGACTCGGCGCCTGACACGCACAGGACTTCCTGCCCGGCGTTCACTACCGCGATCTCGGCGCTCTTCGCGATGTGGCGGGCCAGAGCCAGTCGACCTTCATGTTGCGAGAGGTCGTACTCTCCGTACGTGGTCACATCACGGAGGTCTGGTTCGGCCAGATACGGTCGAGCGGGCAGCGCGGCGTTGAGGGTGTCTTCGCGTACGTTGACCGCGACGCGAACGCCGCGTGAGACTGCCAGTCGCACGAGCTCCGCGCAGAAAGACGGTTCAAGACCCGGGGGAAGACTGCCCGCGATCACGACCATGTCAGCGAGGCCAAGCATGCGCTCGAACACTGAACGGAGCTCTGCGATGTCTGTCGGGTTCACTTCGGGACCAGGCGAGCGAAGCGTGGTGAGCGTCCCGGCTTCAGGATCCAAGAGTGCATAGTTCGTGCGCGTCTTGCCAGCGAGCAGCGTGAAAGCTGTCGTGATTCCAGCATCGAGAAGTGAGTTCTGGATGAAACGCCCCGGTCCATCGCCAGCGAAGCCCATGGCGGTGATGTCGTGGCCGAGAGCTCTCAACATGAAGGCGATGTTGACGCCCTTGCCCCCAGGCTGAGTGATCGTGTCATCGATGCTATTCAGGGTACCGAGAGCGAGTCCTGGCACTTCAAATACTTTGTCGACTGACGGATTCAGAGTGACCGTCAGGATCACAGTGCAACACCCCCGTGTTCGGGCGGGATAAGAAGAAAGCGGGTTTCACTATACTCCGACATTCTGGATGGCTATTGAAGTTCCTGCCAGTTCGCACTCGGCACACGGCGAGGAGCGGGCCCCGCCGTGTGCCAGGCTGACTAGAGGTTGCCGACCAAGGACGCCAGGAACACCAGTAGCACGACAAACACTATCGCCACGTTGAAGCTCATGTCCCGAGCATAACGCTGGATCTGGCGACGGGTGTCGAGCACGCTCTCACTGGTGGCACGACTCTCGGCCATCCAGCTCACTCGCTCCTGGGTAGCGGTCTCGACGATGAGCCGCGCCATGTCGGTGATCCAGACTCCCGTGCGTTCGAGCCGACTCAGACCTTCGACCCGATAGGTGGATACCTGAGCCGCCGACGGAACCGCTCCCATCGCGCTCTGCCCGACCTGCAGCAGCCGCCCGGAAGGAGCGAACGTGTGAGGGATCGACTCCCGGAGCTTCTGGTCGAAACGCTCCTCGGAGAGAATGCGGTTCATGGCAGCCGAGATGTCACGCAATACGTTCTCGCCGAGCATGCGCTT
>DSAI01000025.1 GCA_011372845.1 Actinomycetota bacterium | reverse complement strand
CCCGCTACGATAGACACCCTGCTCAAGGCCGGTTTCGGCATCGGTGCTTACGTGATACCGGTGCTCGTCGTCCTCTGGGCGGCCACGTTCTTCATCACCACCCTCAAGGTCGACGAGGTCCGTGTGGGCCTGGGACTGGGCTTGCTGCTGGTCGCCGTCCTGGGGATGGTCTCGGTGGGGAACGACCCCGCGATCCAGTGGGAGCAGGCCGTGGTGATCGAGAGCGGCGGCTATGTGGGAGGCGGCATCGCCTGGGCGCTCGTGGGTCTGCTCGGGGAGGCCATCGCCTACGTCGTGGCGGCGGCCCTCGCGCTCATCGGACTCGTCATCGCCGGCCTGTCCATCACGGAGGTGCTCGAGCGGGTCCGCGGGATCTTCACGTCCGCTGCCGACGAGGAGCCCGCACCGTTGCCCTCGGGCCGTCGGCGCGCGTCCAGGACGATGCCTCTCGAGGACTTCGAGGAGCAGCTCGAGATCCCCGAGCCATCGCCGGCCCCGAAGTCACGGGCTTCCAAACGGGGAAGCGACCCCCAGGTCTCCAAGCCAACGCTTCCCACGCCATCCTCGCTCGCACCGCGCGCGCTCGAAGGCGTCGAGCTTCCCTCGGCGGCGCTTCTGTCGCGCACACCGGAGAGCGCGGCCTCTCACAAGGCCTCGGAGAAGGATCTCCGTCACACCGCGAGCCTGATCGAGCAGACCTTCGCGACCTTCGACATCCCCGCCAGGGTGGTCAACTGGATCCCGGGACCCACGGTCACCATGTTCGAGATGGAGATCGCCAAGGGGGTCAAGGTGAACCGCGTCACAGCGCTCGCCGACGACATCGCCCTCGCCCTTGCGGCCCCCACCATACGTATCCTCGCGCCCATCCCTGGCAAGAGCTACGTCGGCGTCGAGGTGCCCAACACCGGGCGCACGACCGTCACGCTCGGCGACGTCCTGCATAGCGGACTGATCGCGGACCCGCGCCCGCTCATGCTCGCGATAGGCAAGGACGTGGCCGGGGAGAACATCGCAGCGGACCTCGCCACCATGCCGCACCTCCTGATCGCCGGCTCAACGGGAACCGGCAAGTCGGTCTGCATCAACGCGCTCATCATGTCCATCCTCATGCGCGCCACGCCCGCTGAGGTACGCCTCATCCTCATCGACCCCAAGCGCATCGAGCTGAACCTGTACAACGGCGTTCCGCATCTCTACGTTCCCGTTGTGACGGAGGCCAAGGAAGCCGCCTCGGCGCTGCACTGGGCGGTGGGGGAGATGGAGTCCCGTCTGAAGAAGCTGCAGAAGGCCGGGGTCCGGAACATCGCCCAGTACAACGCGGCGGTACGCGATGGCAAGGCCGAGGAAGGCACTACCGAGCTCCCGTACCTGGTGATCATCATCGACGAGCTTGCCGACCTCATGATGGTCGCAGCCAAGGAAGTGGAAGACTCCATCTGCCGGATAGCGCAGCTCGCCCGGGCTGCGGGCATCCACCTCATCGTCGCCACTCAGCGGCCGTCCACGGACATCATCACCGGGCTCATCAAGACCAACATCACCAACAGGATCGCGTTCGCGGTCTCCTCGGGGATCGACAGCCGCGTCATCCTCGACCAGCCGGGCGCGGAGAAGCTTGTCGGCCTCGGCGACATGTTGTTCTCCACCCCGCAGTGGCCGAAGCCCAAGCGCATCCAGGGCGCGTTCGTCTCGGAAGCCGAGATCGGTGCGGTGGTCGACCACGTCAAGTCGCAGGCGGAGCCCGACTACCATGAGGAGATCCTTCACCTCAAGGTCACGGGTCCGAGCGGCTCCCTCGAGAGCGGCGAGGACGACGACCCGCTGGTGTGGGAAGCGGCGGACATCGTCGTCACGAGCGGCATGGGCTCCACTTCACTCCTGCAGCGACGCCTGAAGGTCGGGTATGCTCGTGCCGGACGTATCATGGACATGCTCGAATCGAAAGGCATCGTCGGACAGCCCGACGGAAGCCGGCCTCGAGAGGTCCTGGTCGACATAGGCGAGCTCGAGGCTCTCAAGCACTTTGAGCGTGGGGAGCGCGAGGATGGCGTGTAGGGGTCGCGACCGCGAGAGAGGGTGGCTCTATGCCTGTCGGTAAGAAGCTCGCGGCCGAGCGACGGTCTCAGGGCAAGACGACGCACGACATCGTCATGACCACCCGCATCATGGCTCGCAAGATCGACGCCCTTGAGAACGGACGCTGGGATGACCTGCCTGCGGAGCCGTATGTGAAGGGCTACATCCAGAACTACGCCCAGGCCCTTGGCCTCGACGCCAAGCCGTTCCTCGAAGAGTACGCGCGGGACATCGGGGCGGAACGCGCCGAGCCCGACCAGCCCGTCGTCGCCGAGGGTTCGGCGCCCGTCGACGATACCGGCTCTCTCAAGCGCATCCCGGAGCGGACCCTTGTACCGCACCGTCGCGACATGCATGCGATCCCCGGCAGGACCCTGGCGATCGTGGCGGTGGCCGCCGTCATCGTCATCCTTCTGCTCTGGGGCATCGCAGCCCTCGCCGGACGAAACGACACGCCACCGCCGATCGCACCCGAGACGACTGCGACCCCGACGGCACCCGGAGTATCCACCGAGACCACCACTCCCGGTGCGGGCGTCACGACACCGCCCGAGGGTTCGTTCACCCTCGCTGTCGCGGTCACGCCAGGGGACTCGTCGTGGGTCCGCGTGCTGGTGGACGGGCTGCTCGCGTACGAAGGCACGATGCCCGGAGGAGAGTCGAAAGAATGGACCGTTTCCACCTCGGCAGTGGTGCGCGCCGGCAAGCCTGAAGCCGTCGCGATCACCCGCGACGGCGTCCCGGTGGAGATGCCCGATTCAGGCGATGAGATCGCGGAGTTGACCCTCAGCGCCTCCGAGTAGCAGTCGCTCGATCGATAGGAGTCCCCATGGCGAAAGACCAGAGTTTCGACGTCGTGTCACAGGTGGACCTGCAGGAGGTGGACAACGCCGTCCAGCAGGCCGTCAAGGAGATCAGCCAGCGCTACGACCTGAAGGACAGCGGTGCGACGATCGCGTTCGACCGCTCAGCCTCAACCATCACCATCGCCGCCCCGAGCGACTTCGTCCTCGGCCAGGTGAGGGACGTGCTCGCCACCAAGCTCGTGCGACGGTCCATCAACCTCAAGGCTGTCGACTGGGGAAAGGCCGAGGCGTCGTCGGGAGGCACGTCCCGGATGACGGGCTCTATCGTGAACGGCATCGACCAGGAGATCGGACGGCGTATCAACAAGGACGTCCGTGACCAGAAGCTCAAGGTGAAGGTGCAGATCGAGGGAGACAAGGTGCGCGTGTCCTCCCCGAGCCGCGATGCGCTGCAGTCGGTCATCGCGTTCCTCGAGGAACAGGACTACGGCATACCCCTCCAGTTCGTGAACTATCGCTAGGCGTATGGTGGCCGACACACCGTCCATAGCGTTCGTGACGTTCGGGTGTCCCAAGAACGAGGTGGACTCCGATCGGATGGCGGCGGCCGTCGATGGCTCCGCATTGGCTCTCACCGACGACGTGGCCACCGCCGACATCGTCGTCCTGAACACATGCGCCTTCATCCAGCCCGCGGTAGAGGAGTCGATCGCCGGCTTCTTCGACCTGCACACCGGCTGGCGTACGGAACGTCCCGGGCGTCGGATCGTCGTGGCCGGCTGTCTGCCGTCGCGCTACGGCACCGATCTCGCCGACGCCATGCCCGAGGCGGACGCGTTCGTACCGGTCGACCAAGAGCACCGGCTGCTCGAGACGCTGGGCACCCTCCTTGATATCGCTGCGGGATCCACCGCAGCGAGGGCTCGCCTGGCTCCCGGACCCACCGCGTACCTCAAGGTGAGCGAGGGCTGCGACCGGCATTGCGCGTACTGCACCATACCCTCCATCCGGGGCCCATTCGTTTCGGACACCCCTGACGCGATCGTCGCCGAGGCGCGTTGGCTCATCGAGCAGGGTGCCCGCGAGATCGTGCTGGTCGGTCAGGACATCGCATCGTACGGCGTGGACCTGTCCGGCGACAGCGACCTCTCTTCGCTCCTGCGCCGACTCGACGCCATCGACGGGCAGTTCCGTATCCGGCTCATGTACGTCCAGCCCGACGGGGTCACGGACGCCCTTCTCGAGACGATCGCGTCGTCACGCCACATCTGCCACTATCTCGACATCCCCGTCCAGCACGCCTCGGAAGCCGTCCTCCGTCGTATGGGGCGCCCCGGGGACCTCGGCACGCTCCGTGCGCTTCTCGACCGGATACGTGCGGCCCTGCCCGATGTCGTGCTCCGCACCACGGTCATGGCCGGCTTCCCCGGTGAGACCGACGACGACGCTGCGGTCCTCGAGGAGTTCATCCGCGAAGCGCGGTTCGACTACGCTGGGGTCTTCGTGTTCTCGCCTGAAGACGGCACCCGTGCCGCACGCCTTCCGGACCAGGTACCCACAGGAATCGCCGAGGAGCGCGCGCAGCGGCTGCGGGACATCGCCGACGAGACCGGCATCGAGCGCGCCGCCGGGAGGGTAGGGGAGACGTACACCGTCCTCGTCGAGGGTCCCGACGACGATGGTGACCTGTACGGTCGTACCTGCGGGCAGGCGCCCGAGGTCGATGGCATCACGTTCATCGAGGCCCACGTGGCGCCAGGCACGTTCGTGGACGTCCTCGTCACCGGCTCGGCCGGCTACGATCTCATCGGAGAGGTAACGTGATGCGCGACATCAACCTCGCCAACCGGATCACGATCCTCCGGATGGTCTTCATCCCGGTGTT
>DSAI01000126.1 GCA_011372845.1 Actinomycetota bacterium | reverse complement strand
TTCTCCACGCCGGCCCCGCGCTTCGTGGACCTGGTGGAGCAGGGTCTGCGTCTTGGTGAGGGCACCCTCGAGGACCTCCTCTCGCAGATGGGGAGCGTCTACATCAGGCCGGCGTTCTACGAGATGGCGCGCGATTACCTCGACCCGCTCAAGCGGAGCGGGGTCGACACGCTCGTGCTTGGATGCACGCACTTCCCGCTGCTCGACACCGCGATCCAGCAGGTGATGGGGTCCCGGGTGCGGTTGATCTCATCGGCCGAGGAAACCGCGCGCGAGGTGGTTGAGACGCTGACGCTGCGGGGGCACCGTGCCGGACCGTCGGCCGCGCGCACCGAGGTTTACGCCACTACGGGCGACCCCGACGAGTTCGGGGCGCTGGGGGCGCGCATCATCGGCCGCGAACTCGGGGCCGTGGAACACGTGGGTGTGGCAGAGCTTGAGTCACTGCTCGACGCCTACATGTTGGAGCGCCTGCGCGAGTACGAGGCGGGAGAGACATGCGTCTGACCGTCCTCGGAAGCGCAGCCTCCTATCCTGATGCGGGCCGTGCCTGTGCCGGACACCTCGTGCAGACGTCCTCGACCGCCGTGCTGCTCGACTGCGGCAGCGGCGTCCTGTCGAACCTCGGCTACGTGATGGCCCCCACGCACCTGGATGCTGTGCTCGTGTCACACGGGCACGTGGATCACTTCGCCGACGTCTTCGCCCTTCAGGCGGCGCTGCGGTACGCCCCCACGGGTCCGGTGCCTCCGATCCCCCTGTGGCTCCCCTCCGGCCTCCGTTTGCGCATGGAGGCGCTGCTCGGTGAGCGGGGAGCCCGCGAGCTGGCAGAGGCGTTCGAGATGCGAACGCTCGAGGTGAACGTTCCCGTGGTCGCGGGCGACGTGACGGTGGTGCCGCACCCTGCCGACCACGTGGACCCCGCGTTCTCGTTCGTCGTGGAAGCGGGTGATGCGCGCGTGTGCTACACCTCCGACACGGCGTACGGCCCGGCCGTGGAGACAGCGGCACGCGGCGCGCAGGTACTGCTCGCTGAGGCCACGCTCCCCGTGGAGTACGCCGGACGGGCCCCGCATATGACGCCTGCCGAGGCCGGCGCGCTTGCCTCGGTATCCGGCGCCCATACCCTCGTCCTCACGCATCTGTGGCCCACGATCGACCGGGATGAGGCCGGGCGGCAGGCACGTGGGGCGTTCGGGGGGCGTGTTATCGTGGCAGACGAACTCACCGCCCTGGACATCGACTGACAAGGAGGCCGTCTGTGGCCCGATCTTACGGTCGCGCACCTGATGCGCTCCGGCCCGTCACCGTGACGCGCAGATACCTGAAGCATGCGCACGGTTCATGCCTGTTCGAGCTGGGTGACACCAAGGTGCTGTGTGCCGCCACCTTCTCCGAGACGGTCGCCGGCTGGCGGAGGGGGAGCGGTAAGGGATGGGTCACCGCCGAGTACTCGCTCTTACCCGCCTCCACGCACACCCGCACGCGTCGCGAGGTGGCGGCCGGGGCGCCGAGCGGCCGGACACACGAGATCCAGCGCCTGATCGGGCGCTCCCTTCGCACGGTGGTGGACATGCGGTCGATGGGCGGCGAGGTCACGCTCAACCTGGACTGCGACGTCCTGCAGGCCGACGGAGGCACGCGCACAGCGGCCATCACGGGGGCGTACATCGCGATGATGGACGCGTTCGCAACGTGGGTCGAGGCTGGCCGGATCAGCGACGTTCCCGTGCTCGACAACGTGGCGGCCACATCGGTGGGTGTGGTCGATGGCGTGGCGTATCTGGATTTGGATTACAGCGAAGACAGCGTGGCCGAGGTGGATATGAACGTCGTCTGTGACGGCAAGGGCCGTTTCATCGAGGTGCAGGGCACGGGGGAGCGGACGCCGTTCGACAGGACTCGTCTCGACTCGCTGCTCGACCTGGCCGGAATCGGCACGACACGCCTCGTGGAGCTGCAGCGACGTATGATCGCCGAGGACCTCGAGACGTACCGGGACGGAGCGTGACATGCCTCGCGTGATCGTGGCCACGGGCAACCGCGGTAAGCTGGCAGAGATCCGCTCAGCCCTCGACCTGTCCGGCTGGGAGTTCGTCACCGCGCCGGACCTCGGGTCGTCGACGCTCGATGTCGAGGAGACGGGAAGCACCTTCGAGGAGAACGCGCGGCTGAAGGCGCAGGCCTATCACGAGACGTTCGGTCTACCCGCGCTTGCCGACGACTCCGGCCTCGAGGTGGATGTGCTCGGCGCCGAGCCGGGCGTCTACTCGTCCCGGTACGCGGGCCTGGACGCCACCGACGCCGACAACAACGCCAAACTGTTGGCGGCGCTCGAGGGTGTTCCCGCCGGGCAGCGGGGAGCGCGCTTCCGTAGCGTGATCGTGTACATCGACGCGGACGGCGCCGAGACCGTCGTCGATGGGGCGTGCGAGGGCTCGATCGGGTTCGAGGCGCACGGATCCGGTGGATTCGGGTACGATCCCATCTTCCTGCCATCGCAGGCGCCCGGTCGCACGATGGCAGACCTGGGGATGGCCGAGAAGAACGCGATCAGTCACCGCGGCGCGGCGTTGCGCGCATTGCGGGGCGTACTGGCGGAGTAGCGGTCGGCGCAGCTGGTGATGCGGGCCGACGATGCGCCCCGGGCGACCGGGCGGGAATGATTTGCCCGGTGGACGGCGCCCCCCTATACTAAGCGATGCTCTCGAGCACAGGGTCCGCGAGGGCCTCACTCGGGTTCGAGGTCGGGCCGTAGCGCAGCTTGGTAGCGCATCTGCTTTGGGAGCAGAGGGTCGTGGGTTCGAATCCCGCCGGCCCGACCACGTGCGGCGGTAGTTCAATTGGTAGAGCCTCAGCCTTCCAAGCTGATTGTTGCGGGTTCGAGTCCCGTCCGCCGCTCCATAGATCGGCCTCCGGCACACCCCAGGTGTGCCGATTGACAACGCAGGGCGCGCCAAGTACCGTTTGCACTCGGCACTTCGGAGGCGCTCGCAAATGCGCCCGTAGCTCAGCTGGATAGAGCGGGAGACTTCTAATCTCTAGGTCGGGGGTTCGAATCCCTCCGGGCGTGCCAGCACTCAGACGGTGGGTGTAGCTCAGTTGGTTAGAGCGCCGGACTGTGGCTCCGGAGGCCGCGGGTTCAAGTCCCGTTACCCACCCCAAGCATCTCTGCGACGACCCGCCTTGTGCGGGTCGTCGTGTGTTATCCACCTCGCTTTCTCGGCTACACTCGATGTGGTGGGTCGTGCGCACTCACAGGACAAGGAGCGAGGAGCCGACGATGCTCTCAGACATCGAAATCGCCCATGCCGCAACGGTGCGATCGGTACGCGACATAGCCGAGGAGATCGGTCTCGAGCCCGACGAGGTGGAGCCGAACGGCCGCACCAAGGCGAAGATCAGCCTCAAGGTGCTCGAGCGCCTTGCCGAACGGCCGAACGGCCGGTACGTGCTTGTCACCGCTATCACACCCACGCCCCTTGGCGAAGGCAAGACGCTCACGACCGTCGGGCTGGGACAGGCGCTGCGCGCCGCGGGGCATTCGGCGTTCTCGTGTATCCGGCAGCCGTCGCTTGGACCGGTGTTCGGCATCAAGGGCGGCGCGGCGGGCGGCGGGTACTCCCAGGTGGTCCCGATGGAGGACATCAACCTGCACCTCACCGGCGACGTTCACGCGATCACTGCGGCCCACAATCTGTGCGCGGCCTTCATCGACAACTCGATCTTCCACGGCAACCCGCTCGGCATCGACACCCACGCGATCTCCTGGCCGCGCGTCATGGACATCTCCGACCGCACGCTCCGCAACGTGGTGATCGGGCTGGGCGGCCGCACCGACGGCGATCCCCGCGAGACGCACTTCGAGATTACCGTGGCAAGCGAGCTGATGGCGATCCTGGCGCTTGCCGAGGACATCCACGACCTGCGGGCACGCATCGGCAGGATCATCGTGGCACGTACCCGTTCGGGGGAGCCGGTCACCGTCGAGGACCTCAAGGTCGCCGGTGCGATGACCGTGTTGATGAAGGACACCATCAAGCCGAACCTGATGCAGGACCTGGAGGGTGGTCCGGTGTTCGTGCATGCGGGCCCCTTCGCGAACATCGCACAGGGCAACAGCTCGATCGTGGCGGACCGGATCGCGCTGAAGCTCGCCGACTACGTGGTCACCGAGGCCGGTTTCGGCGCGGACATGGGCGCGGAGAAGTTCGTGAACATGAAGTGCCGGGCATCCGGCCTGGAGCCCGACGCCGCGGTGATGGTCTGCACGGTCCGCGCGCTGAAGGCCCACTCCGGCCGGTTCGAGGTCAAGCCAGGACGGCCTCTGGACCCCGCCATGACCGTCGAAGACCTGGATGCGCTCGAAGAAGGCATGCCCAACCTGGTGCGTCAGATCGAGAACGTGCGATCGTTCGGCATCCCCGTCGTCGTTGCGGTCAACACGTTCCCCACCGACACGCCTGCGGAGCACGCGCTCATCATGGATCGGGCTCGCCAGGCGGGCGCTTTCGATGTGGTGGCGCACACCTTGCACGCCGACGGTGGAAAGGGCGGGCTGGACCTCGCTGGCGCCGTTGCCAGGGCCTGCGAGGAACCCTCCAGCCTCCAGTTCACCTACTCCGACGACCTGCCGATGCGGGAGAAGATCGCGGCGATCGCAACGCGGATCTACGGCGCCTCCGGCGTCGACTTCTCCTTCGGAGCATCGAAAGCGATGGAGCGGATCAGCGCCGAGGGGCTGTGCGACTTCCCGGTCTGCATGGCCAAGACCCACCTCTCCCTCTCGCA
>DSAI01000154.1 GCA_011372845.1 Actinomycetota bacterium | reverse complement strand
ACGCCAAGGACCTCCTCGGCCACTGAGCGCGCATCCGCGACCATCAGCACGAGGTCACCGGGCTCCACACCAAGGACCTCGCGCAAAGCGGCCGTCTCGCCATCCGAGAAGAACTTCGCGATCGGCGAACGTACCTCGCCCTCGCTGGTGAACGCGACCCACGCGAGACCCTTGGCTCCCGCGTCGAGCGCCACCTGGTTGAGCGCGTCGATCCTGCCCCTGCTCCAGTCGCCCGCGCCCTTGGCATTGATGCCCTTGATCACCCCACCGCAGGCGAGAGCTCCGGCGAAGACCTTGAACCCGCTCTCGGCGAACACCCGGGAGAGATCCCGCAGCTCCATGCCCAGTCGCGTGTCAGGGCGGTCGGAGCCGTACCGATCCATGGCCTCGGCGTATGTGAGACGCCGCAGCGGCACCGGAAGATCGGCTGCGGCCTCCTTCATCACCTCGTGCATCACGGCCTCCATCATGGCCAGCACGTCATCCTCGGTGACGAATGACATCTCGATGTCCACCTGGGTGAACTCCGGCTGACGGTCGGCGCGCAGGTCCTCGTCCCTGAAGCAACGTGCGATCTGGTAGTAGCGTTCGACGCCGGCCACCATGAACAGCTGCTTGAAGAGCTGCGGCGACTGCGTGAGCGCATAGAACGCCCCCGGGCTCATGCGGCTCGGGACGATGAAGTCGCGCGCTCCCTCGGGCGTGGACTTGCCGAGGATCGGGGTCTCCACCTCCATGAAACCGTACGACTCGAGGGCGCGACGGAACCGCTGCACGACACGGTCGCGGAGCGAGAGCGCATAGAGCACCTCGGGCCGCCGGATGTCGAGGTACCGGTACCTCATACGGGTGACCTCGTCAGTGTCGATGCCCGGCTCGATCTCGAACGGCGGCGTCTCGCTGGCGTTCAGGACCTCTGCCTCGGTGATCTCGATCTCCACCTTACCTGTGGGCATGTTGGGATTCTCGGTGCCCTCGGGCCGGCGGCGAACGACGCCGGTAAGCTTGACGACCCACTCGGGCCGGACGCGTTCGGCGGTCACGAACGCCGCGCCGGATGCGTCGGGGTCGAACGTGCACTGCACGATGCCGCTGCGGTCCCTGAGGTCGATGAAGATCAGGCCGCCGTGGTCACGACGCTTCGCGACCCAACCGGCGACCGTCACGGTCTCCCCGATCGCGTCGGCTGTGATGGCGCCGGCGATGTGCGTTCGTATCGAATAGCGTGCGTCGAACATGAGGTCGGTCCCCTCTACCCGAGCGAAGCGGTCACGGCGGCCACGGCCTCCGCGAACGCCACGCGGTGTTCCTGCTTGGTTTCCATGTCGCGAAGCGTGAACTCCCCCGACGCGAGCTCGTCCGGGCCCACGACAGCGACGAGCCTCGCTCCGAGTCGGTCGGCCTGCTTGAACTGCGACTTCAGGCTGCGCCCCTGATGATCGAGCTCCGTGGCGATGCTCGCGTCACGCAGGCGCTGCGCGAGAGCGAAGACCTCGGCCAGCACGCTGTCGTCCACACGAGCCACGAACACGTCCGCTCTCGGTGGCGCCGGGATGTCCACGCCAGCTGCTTCGAGCGCAAGCAGCGTGCGCTCGAACCCGAGCGCGAACCCCAGACCCGGTGTCGGCGGACCGCCGTACTCCTGCATCAGCCGGTCGTAGCGTCCGCCACCGCCGATCGCGTTCTGTGAGCCGAGACCCGCGTCCACCTGGATCTCGAACACCGTGCGGGTGTAGTAGTCGAGGCCGCGCACCAGCGTGGAGTCCTCGATGTATGGGATACACAGGCCGCTCAGGTGCGCCTTCACCTCGGCATAGTGAGCGGCGCATGCGTCGCACAACGCGTCGCGGAGCAGCGGCGCCCCGGCCATGACAGTCCGGCAACCATCCTTCTTGCAGTCGAACGCCCGGAGAGGGTTCGACTCGGCACGCCGCACGCATTCGTCACACAGCTCGGCCGAGTGGGCGCGGATGAACGCGGCGACCGAGTCGCGGTACGCCGGCCGGCACTGTTCGTCGCCCATCGAGTTCAGCAGCAGCCGCATGCTTCCCGTAGGGATGCCCAGCGTCTCGAAGTAGCGCCAGAGGACGGTGATGACCTCGGCGTCCGCGGTGGCCCCGTCGGAGCCGAGACACTCGATGCCGATCTGCCAGAACTGCCGCATGCGGCCCTTCTGAGGACGTTCGTATCTGAACATCGGGCCTGCGTAGTAGAGCTTGGCCTGCGCTCCGTTGGCCGTGAGATTGTGCTCGAGGGCCGAGCGCACCACGCTGGCGGTGCCCTCGGGGCGAAGCGTGATCGAACGGCCTGCCTTGTCCTCGAACGTGTACATCTCCTTGGAGACGATGTCCGTGGCCTCGCCGATGCCACGGGTGAACACGTCGGTGTGCTCGAAGAGCGGCGTATACACCGGCTCGTAACCGTAGCGGGCGAAGAGCTCCTGGGCGACGCGCTGCATGTGCTCCCATGCCCGCGCCACCGCGGGCAGCATGTCGGCGGTACCCTTGGGGGCCTGAGCGTTCAAGATACGGCCTTCCGGACGAGTGGGATGCGGGCATGTGCGGTATCCGAGTGTAACGGATGCGCCGCGCAGGGGCTACGCGCGGATCCGTTCGCCCGAGGCCTGGATGCGGTTCCTCACCCGGCGCCACAAGAGCACGCCCAGCACTACCGCCGCGACCTCCACGACGTGCTTCACAGCGATGGCGGGTATCAGGTCGCCCCGGATCGCGCCCAGGTCGTGCGAGTTGAATGTGATCACGCGCGGGATGCCGCCGAGGATCACCCAGACGAGAGCCGCGTTCGCGAACCGGCTCAACGTGGGATAGGCGCGCGTGAGCGTGGAGAGGTCTTCCGGGGCACCGCGGAGCGCCTGGCGCTCGAGCGTCCACATGATCGCCGCTGCCGCGATGAGCGTCGCCGTGGCCACGTCGTGGAAGTAGTTGTTCATGACGATCAGGATGTCGAGCATTCACGGCTCCTTGTCGATGCTGCTACAGCGGATCGTATAGCAAAGGACTTACCACACGCCGGATCGCGATGACAGCACACCCGCCGCGCCGTGGCCTTTCTCAGGCACGCGGGAAGAACGGGTTCACGCGTCGCTCCCGCGCGATGGAGGTCTCCGGCCCGTGACCGGGACAGACGCGGGTCTCGTCGGGTAGCGAGGCGAGCCGGGCGACAGACCGACGCATCGCCGCCATATCCCCTCCCGGGAAGTCGGTGCGCCCGATGCTGCCCGCGAACAGGGTGTCGCCGCTCAAGAGGATGCCCGCACCGTAGAGGCAGATGGAGCCGGGTGTGTGACCCGGGGTGTGGATGACGCGAAACTCGAGTTCCCCGGCGGTGATGGCGTCACCGTCCCGGACGGTCCGGTCGGCCTGCGGAGCGGTCTCCGAGAAGCCGAACAGGGCGCCTCCGTTCCCCGTGCTCGTCGTGATGCTCACAGCATCGTCCTCATGCACCACGAGCGGTGCGCCCGTGGAGTCGAGGATCTCGCGGACGGCGCCCAGGTGGTCGAAGTGCCCATGCGTGAGCGCCACGGCAGCCACCCCGCGCGATCCGAGCGCTTCCAGGATCCCGGAAGCATCGTCCGCCGGATCCACCACCAGCACCGGACCTCCGGCGCCATCGTCGACCAGCCAGCAGTTGGTGTCGAGAGGACCGAGGGTCAGCCGTTGCACCCTCACCCCTCGCTCCCCTTCCGCCTGCCGCCCTCGGGCATGGTCCGTCGGGCGTCGAAGACGCCGTCAACACCACGGACCGTGGCAAGCACCTTCTGCAGCTGATCCATGCTGCCAAGCTCGAACAGGAAGCGCAGATACGCCACGCCCTGCCTGTCGGTCGATATCGCGGCCGACAGGACGTTGACGCCGGCATCGGCCAGGGCGATGGAGATGTCCTGGAGCAACCGTGTCCGGTCGAGGGCCTCGATCAGGATCTCGACCTGATAGGTGGTCTTGGCCGCAGCGTCCCACTCGACATCCAGTATCCGCTCGGGGCTCCCGGCAACGAGCTCGCGGGCGTTCGGACAGTCCTCGCGATGCACCGACACACCGCGACCACGGGTGACGAATCCCACGATGGGATCCCCCGGGACGGGGTTACAGCAGTGAGCGAGACGCACCAGCACGTCGTCGATCCCCTTCACCCTGACGCCCGTGCCGCTCTTGCGTCTCGACGGACGCGGCGGCGCTACCGGGATCTCGGGCTCCGGCTCGGGCGGAGCGATCGTGTGACCCTCCTTGGCGAGGACCTTGATGAGCTTGGTGACCACCTGCTTGGGGCTCTGCTTGCCTCCACCGATGACCGCGAGAAGGTCGTCCCCTTGCTGCAGGTTCATCTCTTTCGCGACCACATCGAGCGCCTTGGAGACCGCGCTGGCGCTCACGTGCATCCCTTGCTTGCGAAGGATCTTCCCGAGCTCCTCCTTGCCCTTGGCGAGGTCGTCCTCGCGGCTCGCGCGCGAGAAATGGCTGCGGATCTTGCTGCGAGCGGACGATGTGCGCACGATGTTGAGCCAGTCGCGACTCGGCCATGAGTTCTTGTTGGTGAGGATCTCGACGCGGTCACCCATCTGGAGCTCGTACTCGAGGGTGACTATCGAGCCGTTCACCTTCGCCCCCACGCAGTGGTGGCCCACCTCGGTATGGATGGCGTACGCGAAGTCGATCGGCGTGGATCCGCGCCTGAGGGAGACCACGTCCCCCTTGGGGGTGAAAACGAAGACCTCGTCCTCGAAGAGGTCGATCTTCAGCGCCTCCATGAACTCCCGCGGGTCCTTGAGCTCGGT
>DSAI01000115.1 GCA_011372845.1 Actinomycetota bacterium | reverse complement strand
CCCTTGGTAGCCCTTCACCGCGGCCGCGATCTCCGGCTGGCTGAAACCCATCGATGCGAGAGCGTCAGCGGTCTCCGCGCGGGCCCCGGCATGACGGCGGGGCCTCAGGTCGACATCCGCCGGGCCGAGGCGGTCCTTGAGCTCGATGATGATGCGCTGGGCCGTCTTCCGGCCGATGCCGGGCACCGTGGCGATGAGCGCGTCATCATCATCCGCGACCGCCGCGATCAGGGCCCTGGCATTCAGAGCCGAAAGCGCCGCGAGTGCGACCTTTGGACCCACGCCGCTCACGGTGATGAGCTTCTCGAAAAGGTCCTGCTCCTCAGGACTCTCGAAACCGAAAAGCGAGAGGCCGTCGTCGCGGACGTGCAGGTACGTGAAGACGGTCACCTCATCGCCCACGACGGGCAAGTGCGCGATCGCGCTGGTGGCCATAGCAAGCCGGAGCCCAATCCCACCGACTTCGATCACGCAGGAGCCGGCGGACTTCGAAGCCACCCGGCCGGTGATGTGATCGATCATCGTATGCGCCCCGCCATACGAGCCACGCGGAGGTTCGCATGCGTGATGGCCGCAGCGAGCGCATCGGCTGCGTGGTCGGGCCGGGGCTCGTGCGGAAGTCCCAGTATCACGCGCACCATATACTGCACCTGCTTCTTATCCGCCTCACCGGAGCCGACCGTTGCAAGCTTGATCTCACCGGGGCCGTACTCGCCAACCTCCATACCGGCAACCGCCAGCAACGCCACTCCCCGCGCCTGACCGGTGGCGAACGCGGTCTTGGCATTGTTCGAGAAGTACACGCTCTCGATGCCGCACTCCACAGGCCGGTACCGCTCCACTGTCTCGGCGATGCCCGCGTAGATGCGCGCAAGCCGATCGGCCACGGCTTCGCGCGGCTCGGTGACTATGCAGCCGTAAGCCACGCATCGGAGCGCACCGCCGCGCTGCTCGATAACGCCCCACCCGGTGTTCCTGATGCCCGGGTCGATTCCCAGAACGATCACGCGATCTCCCCACAGGCGGCAATCGAACGTATGTTCAGGATACCGCGAGCCTCCTGCCCGGTAAAGGAGACCGTCAAGCCGCACAGCCATGCGGCCGATGCATATAGGACGGGCCCTCTCCGGCGAGGGCGCCGGCGCATCGCGCTATGAAGACAAGAGAGTCAGGGAGTATCGCATGCCTCTGTTCATCCGCCGTCTGGTGCGGGCGACGCTCGTGCTGCTCGTGCTGAGCGTCATCGCCAACGACGTAGTGAGGACCGGTGCGGCGGTATCGCGAGCAAGCGACGCCATGACAGCGGGGATGTGGGCGGCACAGGCGGTGGCGGCCGTGACCCCTTCCGACGTCGAGGCCGCCCGCGCTGACGCCGAGGCCGCCGCGGCCGAACACGGTGCAGCACTGGACTCGTACAACCAGGTGACCCTCACGCAGGGGGCCACGCGCGTGGTCAGGATATCGCTCACGACACGCGATCGCGTGCAAGGCACCTTGCTAGCGCCGGCGATCCTCGGCCTGGTGAACGGGACACCGGTAGCCGAGTGGTACGGCCCTGAGGGTGCGCCCCTGATCGTAGGACAGACGCGGGAAGTGGAAGTCTACGGAAGCGTCTCTCTGTAGAGAGGACTCGGCCACACATCGCATGCTCGCCCCGTGCGACCGGAAACGCTGGTCACTCCTCGAGCGCGGCGGCGATCTCCTCGGTCAGCTCCATCGTGTGGTACACGGTCTGGATGTCGTCAAGCTCCTCGAGCCGGTCCACCAGCCGCAGCACCTTCCGCGCGTCCTCGACACTCACCTCCACCGGTGTCATCGGCTCCATCACCAACTCGGCGCCCTTCACGGGCACCCCGGAGTCTTCAAGTGCAGCCTTGACCGCCATCACATCGGCAGGTGCTGTGTAGACCACGAACCCTTCGTCTATCTGCTCGAGGTCGTCTCCCCCGGCATCGGCCACCAGGAGCATGAGCTCGTCCTCGTCCGGAGCGCCCTCGGCATCCACGGTGATCTCGCCCTTGCGCTCGAACTGGAAGGCCACAGAACCCGTGGCTCCCAGGTTGCCGCCCGCCCTGGTGAACGCAGCCCGCACATCCGCAGCCGTACGGTTGCGGTTGTCAGTGAGCGCTTCGACGTACAGCGCCACGCCCTCAGGGCCGTAGCCCTCGTAGACGACCTCCTCGAAGGCGTTCGCATCAGCGCCTGCGCCGAATGCCTTCGCGATGGCCGTCTCGATCTTGTCCTTTGGGAGTGAGTACGACTTCGCCTTGGCTATCGCGGCCGCCAACGCGGCGTTGTTCTCGGGGTTCGGATCTCCGCCCGTCTTAGCCGCCACCGTGATGACACGCGTGAGCTTGGAGAACAGCGCGGAGCGTTTCGCATCGACCGCGGCCTTCCGGTGCTTGGTCGTCGCCCATTTCGAGTGTCCAGACATCGCATGTCCCTTCTAGCTCGCGGCTATGACCTCTTCCATGAAGAAGCGATGTACCCGGGTGTCACCGGTCAGTTCGGGGTGGAACGTGGTGGCCAACAAAGCGTGCTCACGCGCGGCCACGATCCGGCCGTCGTGCTCGGCGAACACCTCGACGTCCGAGCCCACCCGCTCGATGAGCGGCGCTCTGATGAACACGCCGGGGAACCGATCGCCGAGATGTCGTATGTCGAGCGGCGTCTCGAACGAGTCGACCTGACGACCGTATGCGTTGCGGCGGACTGATATCTCCATGAGACCCAACGGCTCCTGATCCGGCAGCGCGTCGCCGATCTCACGGGCCATCAGTATCGCTCCCGCGCATGTCCCCCATACGGCCATACCCGCGCTGTGACGCTCCCGAATCGCCTCGTAGAATCCGTACGTCCGCATGAGTTTGGCGATGGCGGTGGACTCGCCACCGGGGATCACCATCCCGTCGAGGCCCTCCATCTGACCGGGCAGACGGACCGTCACCGTGGCGGCGCCAAGCGCCTCGAACATCAGGACATGCTCCCTGAACGCGCCCTGGAGCGCGAGGACGCCGACGCGCATCCTACCAGCCCCGCTCCTGCATACGCTCGGCGTCCGGGATGTCGGAGATGTTGATGCCGACCATCGGTTCGCCGAGGTCGCGCGACACGCGGGCGATGATGTCGGGATCGTTGTAGTGAGTGGTCGCCTCGACGATGGCCTTGGCCCGCTTGGCGGGATCCCCGCTCTTGAAGATGCCGCTGCCGACGAACACGCCGTCGCAGCCGAGTTGCATCATCAGCGCCGCATCAGCCGGGGTCGCGATACCGCCAGCCGAGAAGTTCACCACAGGCAGGGTACCGTGCTCGTGGACCCACTTGACCAACTCGTACGGAGCCTGGAGGTCCTTCGCCACGGAGAAGAGCTGGTCCTCACGCACGCCGGCCACCCACCCGATCTCCTCGAGCATGGTGCGCATGTGGCGCACGGCCTCGACCACGTTGCCAGTGCCCGGTTCACCCTTGGTGCGGATCATCGCGGCGCCTTCGCTGATGCGACGGAGCGCCTCGCCGAGGTTGCGCGCGCCGCAGACGAACGGCACGGTGAACCGCCACTTGTCCACGTGGTGCTCCTCGTCGGCCGGCGTGAGCACCTCGGATTCGTCGATGTAGTCCACTCCAAGCGACTGGAGCACCTGGGCCTCGACGAAGTGGCCGATACGGCACTTGGCCATCACGGGGATGGAGACCGAGCCGACGATGGCCTCGACGATGGTCGGGTCGGCCATTCTCGCAACGCCACCCGCCGCGCGGATGTCGGCGGGAACGCGCTCGAGGGCCATCACCGCGACCGCTCCGGCATCCTCGGCGATCTTCGCCTGCTCAGGCGTGACCACGTCCATGATGACGCCGCCCTTGAGCATCTCGGCGAGGCCGGTCTTGACGCGCGCGGTACCGGTGATGGGTGTGTCGCTCATCTGGTGCGATCGCTCCTCAGGGATCCAGGGTGCGCGTAAGCGCCCCAAAGGGATTGGCCTACAGATTCTACCCGCGTGAGCCCATACGAACAACCTCGGACCCTGCGGGAACAGCTAGCGCATGGTGATGTTCACCGAAGTGTTGACGACCTGCATCCAGGTGTTGCCCGGAGCAAGCTTCACCGGACTCCCATCCTCGGCGACGAACGATGGGGGCGCATCGGCCGAGGCCTCCCAGGTGCCGTTGAACACCTGGCCACCTCGGAACACCGTCGCCCTGCCGCTGCCCACAAGCGCGATATCGTACGTGACGCTCCCGACCGTGTCCCTGCTCGCGACCGAGTGCTGCGCCCAAAGCACGACGACGTTGCGGGCGGAGATCTGCTCGCCTGTCTCAGCGTCGGTGAACGAACTGCTGCCCGAGGAGCGCAGGTACATGTCGCTCTCAGCGTCATACGTCCAGGTCACCTTGTTGTAGGAGGAGAACGGGATGTCGACGGCCGTTATCGTGGGAGTGGCGGGCGAAGAAGCCTTGTCGAACTCGAGGCCCGCGAGCGATTGCGTGACAGGCATGCCTCGGCGCTCCGCCTCAGCGCGCACCTCGGTGAGATCCGCGTACAGGTTGTGCGGGCTGGCGCGCCTGCTGGAACGCGTGAACGGCTTCGTCACGCCCGCGTCCTCGCTCAGGTTCTCGATCCCGGCGCTCCGAATCTGCGCGTTCACCGATGAGCTCGCCCCGGAGAAGCAGAACAAAGCGTGGTACTGGGGAACGATGTCGACATCGGATAGGCGGGCGGAGCGCACGGGACCCACCACCGACGGGGCGTTCGAATGGAAGATCGCGTTGAACCGGGTGATCCCGCCCTCGGTGACGCTCTCGTACACGACATCAGCGAGCTG
>DSAI01000083.1 GCA_011372845.1 Actinomycetota bacterium | reverse complement strand
TCCCCGAGCCCGGCGGCCCGCACACCGCGGGCGACCACAAGGGCCACGGCCGCCTTGAGGACGTCCGGTACCACGAACGGCGCGACGGCGACCGGGAACACCTCGGCCATGGTGGCGCCGGTCACCGTGGCGAACCGCGACCATCCACAGATGTAGGTCACCGCGATCAGAACCGCCATGGCCAGCAGGTCGCCGACCACGGCACGGGCGGGCATGGCGTGCGCCACGGCCCGGCGGATCGCGGCGCCCAACGGAGCGGACACGATGAACCCCGCGATGAACCCGCCCGTGGGGCCGAGCAGCACGCCCGCACCGGACGCGCCACCCGAGAACACCGGCAGGCCGAGCACGCCCAGTGCAACGTAGACCGCCATCGCCGCGAAGGCCTCCACCGGCGGGAGGACGAGGGCGGCCACCGCCACCACGAGGACCTGCAACGTCACGGGGACCGGCCCGAGGGGGACGATGATGAGTGCGCCGACCGCCACGAGCGAGGCGACCAACGCGGGGCGTATGAGTGCCGAGGTGCGACGGGGTGTCATGGATGGCCAATCGTCAATAGGCGTACATTGAGGGTTGAGGATAGACGTCCGCCGCCATGCCCGTCAATCGCGGAGCGTGACCTCTCCCGACACGATCCGCCGCTGGCCATCCTGTGCGTGAAGGACGAGCGCCCCATCGGGGCCGACTCCCGCCACCCTGCCCTCGGCCACCAGCGAGCCCGTGTGGTCTCTCACACGCACATCGCATCCGGTGAGCGACGATCGCGCCTCGTACTCCTCCCGGAGCGGCTCGAACCCGCGCGTCATGAACTCATGGTACGCCCCGGCGATCCCGTCGAGGACCGCCGCTGCCACGTCGGCGGAGCCGACCGCCGGCGCCACGTCCCGCACGCACGCCGCGCCGGGATAGGGGGTGCCCGCGACGTTGATACCGCACCCGACCACCACCCACTCGACACGGTCAGCCTCGGCGGCCATCTCAAGCAGGATGCCCGCAAGTTTGCGCCCCCCGGACTCCACGTCGTTGGGCCACTTCAGCCGCACCTCCATGCCGAGCGTCTCAAGACCTCGCGCAACACCCACCGCGGCGGCAAGCGGCAACGCCGTGAGCGCCGACGGCGCGAGGGTGGGCCGCAGCACGCACGACACGTACGCACCGCCGCGGGGCGACTCCCACTCGCGCCCCATCCGTCCCCGTCCCTGCGTCTGCGCCGCCGCCACCACCGCGGTCCCCTCGGGAGCCCCGTCGCGCGCAAGCCGCTTGGCTTCGTCGTTGGTGGATCCCGTCACCACACCGCCCACGCAGGAGACCCACAGGGCGTCCGCGAGCCGTGGCCACACTTCCTCCGGAATGCACAGATCGGGGGCGGAGAGCAGCCGGTACCCCACGCGCGGTGACGATGAGATCTCGTAGCCGAGCCGCCGGAGCGCCTCCACATGGCTGTGGACGGCAGCGCGCGAGATACCCAATCCGGCGGCCACCGCCTCACCCGAGACGCCCGCCGCTCCCGCCTCTACGAGCGCCGCGGCCACTGCCACTCTACGGGGCGTCGTGACCATGAGCCTCGCCATCGCCCGACGAGTCCGCACGGGCCTTGTCCGCCTCGTCTTTGGCGGCCCGCTCGGCCAACAGGTCCACCTTGCGCTCGATGTAGCGGTGGCGGCCCCAGAGCACGAGTCCTACCATCACGACGAGCAAGAGCAGCCCGAACCAGGTGATGTTGCGGGCCACGGCGATGGCACGATTGAAGTTGTCGGCGAATATGCGACCGAGCATGATCATCAACGTCGTGTACATCAGCGCGCCGATGAACGTGTACAGCTCGAAGATCCATACGCGCATACGCGACACGCCCGCGATCACCGGCACGAAGTTCTTGAAGCCGGCCGCGAAGCGGGAGATGAGGACCGTCTTGTTGCCATGCTGCTCGAAGTACTCCTCGGCCGCGACTATGTGCTCCTGGTCTAAGAACTTCCCACCCCACTTGATGAGCGCCGCGCGACCTCCGCGACGCCCGAACCAGTACGAGAGGTTGCTCCCGGTCAGAGTCCCCACCATCGAGGAGACCCCCACCAGCCACGGGTTCAGATGCCCTCCGGCCGAGACGAACCCGGCCGCCATGACGACCGTCTCGCCCGGGGTGAACGAACCGATGACGAACAGGTTCTCGGACACGGTGAACGCGATGACGATGAGATGCCCCCAGACATCGAGGAGGCCGAGGAACCAGTCGAGAGGCGCGAAGCCGGTCTGGGGCATCAGGCGCTCCCCTCGGCGGTGGCGGCCCACGCCACCCAGTGATCGTATCGCGGGAACAACAGCCACAGACCGACGAGGGTGACCACGAGCATGGCGTAGTAGTCCCACACCTGACGCGTCATGATCGAGAGCACTGCGCCTATCACCACTGGAGCAATCGCGTAGACGACGAGCTTCCACGACAGCGAGGCCATCGCGGCCGCATCCAGGGGCGTGCTGGCCGTGTCACGCGTGCGGATGTTCCTGCCCACGACCACCGAGGCGACCGCCACCGAGATGAACAGGTACCGCATGGCCCCGCCTGCGGGCACCGGGTCGTCCCACCACGCGGCCGTGGATGCCGCTTGTACGAGCGCGGTGGTCGCAAGCGGCAGCGCCAGCGTCGGCGCGGCGCGCCGCAGCCAGCGGACGTACCCTTCACGAAGGTCTGGCGAGGTCACTGGTCTCCCTACCCTGCGCAACGGGGCGGATCCCCGATGCGTCTGCAGAGCGTATCATCCCTCACTCCGCGTCGAAACCGAAGTCGAGCGGACGCGCCATGGTGAGCGCGCTCGATGAGACGCGGTCCACCCCTGTGGCCGCGAGCGTCGAGAGTCGCTGGAATGTGATACGCCCCGACGCCTCGGTAAGGCAGTCCCGGTCCCCTGCGGCCTCACGGACCGCAGCCACGGCACGGGTCAGCATCTCGTCGTCCATGTTGTCCAGCAACACGTAGTGGGCCCCCGACCGGGCCGCCTCCACGGCCTGCTCGACCGAGTCGGCCTCACACTCCACGAGGAGCTCCGGGTGCATCCGCCGCGCCGCCTCCACCGCTGCCGCCACGCTGCCCGCATGCGCGATGTGGTTGTCCTTGATGAGCACCATGTCGTACAGGCCGATCCGATGGTTCGCCGCACCGCCCACCCTCACCGCGTACTTGGAGAGCGCGCGCAGCCCGGGCACGGTCTTCCGCGTGTCGGTGACCACGAGGGACGGACCCGCTTCACGCTGCCACCGCCGCGCCTCGGTCGCGATGCCCGAGAGGATCATCAGCATGTCGAGTGCGGTGCGCTCCCCGGCAAGCACCAGCCGTGCACAGCCGTCGATCTCCATGACGGCTTCACCCGGCGCAACGTCCGCCCCCTCGGCAACGAGCGGGAAGCAGTCGGCGGGCGCCGCATCCGCCGCCTGTGCGAGCACCGAGAAGACGCGCTCGACGAGAGGCAGTCCGCAGACCACGCCCGCCTCCCGGGCCACGACGCGCCCCGAGAAGGTAAGGCCGGCGCCTACAGTCGAGGCGGAGGTGACATCCGCATCGAGCGGCGACCGTGCTCCACGCCCACCCAGGAAGCGTTCGGGCTGCATCCCCAGGTCCTCCGCGAGCGCCATGGCGATCAGGGTGTCGCTGGGAGGGATCGGCGGGTTCATCGGACATCCTCGGCGTTGGGGATCGTCTCCGGGCCTTCCACCGGCTCCAGCCACGGCGCCTCGCCGCGCCGCCAGACCACATGGACCCGCCACGTGGTATCATCGCGGTCCGGATGGTCGGAGCGGAAGTGTGTGCCCCGGCTCTCCTCCCGCAGCCGCGCCGCCCCGGTCACCAGCGCGGCGTTCACGAGCAGGTTCCGCGTCTCGATGTCGTGGGGATGCTCTCCGCCGAGCAGGGCCGAGAGGTTCTCGAGCCCCTCAGCCGCCTTCGCGAGCCCTTCGGCGCTCCGCGTCACCGCCACGTGGTCGCTCATGAGCTGCTGCAGCGCAGGGCGCACGGCACGCGAGTCCGCCGAAGCGAGCGGCGCGCTCACCCTCGCGTAGATGCGTCCTGGTCGCTGCCTGACACGCTCCCCCTCAAGCACCCGGACGATGCGACGCGAGAACACCAGGCCCTCCAGGAGCGAGTTGCTCGCCAGCCGATTGGCGCCGTGCAAGCCTGACGCCGCGCACTCTCCCGCAGCGTAGAGCCCCGGCAACGAACTGCGCCCGTCGATGTCGGTACGCACGCCGCCCACGAGGTAGTGAGCGGCCGGGGCGACCGGTATGAGGTCGCTCGACAGGTCGTACCCCGCTTCCCTGCAGCCTTCGGTGATCGTGGGGAACCGGCTTGCCAGGAACCCCGCCCCGAGGTGACGCGCATCGAGCCAGACGTTCGGGCGGCCGCAGCGGTGCATGACCTTCTCGATCTCACGGCTCACCACGTCGCGCGGCGCGAGCTCGGCCAGCGGGTGGAGGTCGGGCATGAACCGCCTGAGCTCGCAGTCGAGCAGGTGTGCGCCCTCGCCGCGAAGCGCCTCGGTGATCAGGAACCTTACCGCCGCGTCGCTGTCGAGCGCCGTGGGGTGGAACTGGATGAACTCCATGTCGGCGATCTCCGCGCCGGCCCGCCACGCCGCCGCCACGCCGTCCCCCGTAGCGACACCCGGGTTAGTCGTCACGCGGTAGGCCTGACCGGAACCGCCCGTGGCGAGGATGATGGCGTCAGCGATGAGCGCCATGGTGGCATGGCTGCCACGATCCATCACCACGGCGCCCACGCACCGGTCTCCCTCCGTGAGCAGGTCCACGAGGAAAGCGTCTTCGACGAGCCGGATGCCCTCGGTGCGCCTCACCACGGTGGAGAGCGTGTCCTGGACCTGGGCGCCCGTCGCATCCCCCGAATGCAGCACCCGCGGCAGACTATGACCGCCCTCACGCGCGAGTGCGACCTTGCCCGTGACG
>DSAI01000082.1 GCA_011372845.1 Actinomycetota bacterium | reverse complement strand
CTATCGGCCCCGCCTCCATGACGGATACCCCGTCGAAGGCCTGCGGGGCTCGGAGACTTCCGTCCTCGCTCCACGAGGACACGTTAAGTGTGAGTTTAGCGTAACACGCCAGACACGCAACCCGGATGCCTCACGGGCGCATGCAGGGTCACATCGTTGCGCGCAGGTGATCCGCGAGCGCGTCGGCTGCGCGAGTGAGCGACCGTCGTGGGAGTACGAGGAAGAGGGGCCGCTCCACCGGGAAACCGGCGCCCGGCACGCGCGCGACCGTGCCGAGCTCAAGCGCCTTGGCCGCTACCTGACGGCTCACGATCCCCATACCCATGCCGCCCTCGACAGCGCTCACGATCGCCTCATTGGTGCCAAGCTCCATCACTACGTTCAGGTCACCCGGATCCACGCCTGCCCGACGCACGAGGTCCTCCGAGACCATCCGGGTACCGGACCCCGCTTCGCGGACGATGAACGGCTGCGCCGCCACCTCGGAGAACTTCAGCGTCTCCCTGTCGGCGAGTGGATGCTCAGGAGGGCAGATGAGAAGCAGCTCATCCACGCCGAGCTGCTCGTAGTGCACGCGGGCCCCCGGGACCTCGGCGCCTGTCATGCCAAGATCCGCCTCCTCGGCCTCCACACGCTCGACGACATCGGCCGAGTCATAGACACGGAGCGTGACGCCCACTTCCGGATAGAGCTTGAGGAATGCGCCGAGCACACGCGGCAACAGGTACTGGCCGGGCGTGGTGGACGCTGCCACGGTGACACGGCCCGTGACGGTGTCTGAGAGCATGTCGATGGCGTGACGGGCATCGTCGATCTGGTCGAGGATGCGTCGCGCATACGGCACGAGCGCCGCTCCGGCCTCGGTGAGATCGATCTTGCGATATCCGCGATCGAGCAGCATGGCCCCGATGTCCGACTCCAGCGCCTGGATCTGCATGGTCACCGCCGGCTGTGAGATGCCGAGCAGCCGCGCGGCCTCGGAGAACGAACGGTGATCCACCACCGCGATGAAGGTCTTGAGCTGGCTGACGTTCACTGGGGCCTCCACGATCGGGTATGCGCCTCCATGCTAGCGCAGCAGGGGGTAGCGGGGAACGGCAGAAGTGTGCGATACTCACCAAGTGAGAACGCTTCTCACTTGGTGAGGTGGAGAGTGGACGCTGATCATCAGCGAGACCCCAACGGGCCCACGCCATCGACGCTCTACGGTACCGCCCGCGTGAGCGTCCAGCGGGCCGTGATAGCACGCGTGGTACGTGAGATGCGGACCGCCTTCACCGCCGAGGAGCTCCATCTCGCGGTGGCGGACGCCTCCCCGGGGATCGGGCTGGCCACCGTCTACCGCGCGATCAGCGCGATGCAAGAAGCCGGTGCTGTGATGACCGTGGGCGATCGGGATGGCTCGGCGCTGCTTGCGCTGTGCGTGCGGAACGACCATCACCACCACCTGGTGTGTACGCGTTGCGGACGCGTGCTCGGCGTGGAATGCCCGCTTGGCGATGCCGTATCGAGCGCGGCGACACGGGAGGGTCATCTCATCACAAGCCACGAGGTCGTCCTGTACGGGTTGTGCGTCGACTGCCGAGAAGGAACGAGGGGCGCCTGATGTCGCACATCCATATCCCCGACGGGGTGCTGCCCTGGTGGCTGTGGGTCACCGGGTGGGTTGCGACGGCGCTCTTGCTGGGAATGGCGTCGCGCATGGCGACCCGCACCGGGACCCGGCGCGCCGTACCGCTCGTTGGCGCCATCTCAGCGCTCGTGCTGGTGGCGATGTCCATCGAGATCGTGCCCATCGCCTACCACGTGAACCTCACCGTGATCGCCGGCGCCCTGCTCGGCCCCTGGCTCGGCGCCATCTCGGCATTCATCGTCGTACTCGTGCTTGCGTTGGTAGGACACGGCGGGATCACGGTGGTGGGCCTGAACACGCTGATGATCGCTACCGAGATGGCACTGGGGTGGGCGCTCGTGCACGGCGGTCTCAGGCTTCTGGGGTCGCGACGGGTCCGTCCGGTCGCGGCGGCCTCCACCATCGTGACGCTCGCCATCACGACGACGATGCTGGTAGGCATCGTCGCGCTCGCCGGCTCGGGTGCGACCGCCCGTCATACCGGCGCGCTCGACGTGGAGACGCTCGAGTTCCGCAACCCGTTCTCCGGAGACCTCATCAACGTGGGCCTCCTCGGCGGCGACAATCACGGGCACGATGGCGAGCATGCGACCGAGGCCGGGCACGTTGACGAGCACGAAACGGAGGCCGAACACGATGACGAACACGAGGAAGGCGGCGCACTCTCCGTATCGCGATTCGCGGCGGTCGTCTACACGCTCGGGCCGATCGGCTGGGTCCTCGAGGCCCTGGTGACCGCGGGTGTTCTCGGCTATGTGGTACGCGTTCGGCCGTCGCTCTTGTTGCGCAGCGTGAACGCACCGCCCTCCGCATCGGCACGGGTCGGCGACGAACACGGGGGACGCTGATGGACATCACCGCCGTGGACCGCTCGGCGATATCGGGCGACACCCTCCTCCACCGGGCGGCGCCGTCCAGCAAGCTGGTGGCGACCGCGCTGCTGCTCGCCGCCGTGGTCAACGTGAACGACCCGCTGGTCGCCGCAGGTCTCACGCTCTCCCTCACGGGGGCGGCCGCGGCCGTACGGCTCCCTGTCCGGCAGATGCTGGTGCTTGCGCTCTATCCGGCGGTGTTCGCCCTCGTGTTCGCGTTCGCGGCCGCGGCGAACGTGCCTCTGGGCGCTCTCGTGGTGCTCAAGGCGGTCACCGCCGCGCTCGCCGTTGTGACGCTCATGTTCTCCACGCCGTACCCTCAGGTGTTCGCCCCCATCCAGCGCGTGACCCCGCGCGTGGTGGGAGACGCATTGCTGATGACCTACCGCTCGCTGTTCATACTCGCCGACAAGTTCAGCGACCTCTCGCGTGCGATCAGGCTGCGCGCCGGCCTGTCTAGACGACAGCCGGTCAGGGCCGCCGCGGCCACGGTCCGGGCGATGGGCGGACTGCTGCTCTACTCGCTCGACCTCTCGCAGCGCGAATACGACATCCTCCACCTGCGCGGCTACGAGGGCGGGTTCCGCGTAGTCAGGCAACGAAGTGCCGACCGCTCCGCCGACACGGCGGCGCTCATCTACTCGGCGATCCTGCTGGGCGTGGTGGCGGCGTTCAGGTGGATTCCCGGCCTTGCCGGATATGCATGGCTCGTCACGCTCGCCGGCGCGGTGGATCTTGCCACCGGTGCACTGATTGGACGGAGGCGCCGATGAACCGACACACGCACGACCACGGGCGGCTTGCGGGGGCCGACGAGGTCATCCGCATCAGCTGCGTCCGGCACACGTACGAGGACGGCACATCGGTGCATCTCTGCGGGCTCGACTTCCTCGCGCACATCGGTGCACGTGTGGCCGTGCTCGGCCCCAACGGCTCCGGCAAGACCACCATGCTCTACCACATCCTCGGCCTGATGAGACCTCAGGAGGGCGTGGTCACCGTGTTCGGCGTGTCGCCTTCGGAGGAGTGGACGAGGATCAGGCAGCGGATCGGCGTGGTACTGCAGAACGTGGACGAACAGCTGCTTGCGCCGACCGTGATTGATGACGTCGCGTTCTCACCGCGGCAGTACGGCATGAGCGAGGCCGACGCCCTGGCAGCTGCGCACCGCGCGCTCGACCTGCTGGGCATCGACCACCTCGCCGACCGCGTCCCTCACAACCTCTCGGGCGGCGAGAAGCGCAAGGTGGCGCTCGCTGGCGCGCTCGTGATGGAGCCCGACCTGCTCGTGCTCGACGAGCCGTTCGAGGGGCTCGATCCGGAGTCGCGCGCAGGGCTGCTCGGTCTGATGGACCGTTTGGCGATGGAGCGTGGTGTCACGATCGTCATGTCCACCCACGACATCGACTCGGTGCCCGAGTTCGCCGACTACGCGTACGTGCTCGCGCCCGGCGGCCGCATCGCGCTCGCCGGCACTCCCGAGGAGCTGTTCGCCAACGCGGACGCGCTCACCGAGGGCAACGTCAACCCGCCGATACTCGCCGAGCTGTTCGCCCGGCTCCGGGAGCGCGACAGCACCGCCCCCCGGCCCGCGCTCTCGGTGGCTGAGGCCGTAGATGCGCTGGCCGGCTGGAAGGGATGCCAGGAGCCCCAAGCGTGACCCCTGCGGGTCACTCCTCCATCGGGAAGATCGCGCTGATGGCCTCGCGGCCCACGATGATGAACGGCGGAGAAGCGACCAGGCGGTCGTCCTCGACGCGGAAGATGGACGCCTCCGTGACGGCATAGAAGTCCTTGTTCTTCGCGTTCAGCGAGTCAGACAGACGCGCGCCCTCGAGGATGTGCATGTCGCCCTCGATGCGGTGGTCCTTGGTGATGATCATGACGCGGACGGTATCCTTCTTCGTGATCGCCATGTTCCTGCCTCCCTGTACGTGTGTCCCGTCTAGCCGAGAAAGCGGCGGATGAGCGCGGCGCGGACGACCAGGTCTCCAGTCTGTGCGGTCTCCCCGCGCTCGAGGTCCGAGCGAATCCGCCGCACGATCTCCAGGTACCTCTCATCCGCAGATGCCCCGAAACCGGCGCTCTCAAGCGCGCAGCGAAGCGAAGACGTCATCAGCGGCCCGTTGGGATCCGTGTACAGCATCGCGTCCGCGAGCTTGGAGCCGAGCGACGGATACACGTGCATGACGTATGCGAGGTCATCGGCGTTAAGCGCATCGAAGGCGATGATCTCGGGCGGAAGGCCGAGCGAGTGCAGCGCGCAGGTGAAGCCGATTGCGCGCGGCAGCGTGACACCGCTGAGCTCACGCGCGTACCCGAACAGCCCGACGTGCAGCTTGCGGGAGCGACGGGCGGGTACATGGCGCGCCATCTGGTTCACGAGCGGCGCGATCTCCACCACCCGCTCCCGGTACGCCGTGCTGTAGCGGTCGATGACGTCGAGGGCACGCTCCCGGTCCAGCTCGTCCGCCGGTCCCGTCTCACGCGCTTTGAGGTGCTCGCATGCGGCGCG
>DSAI01000135.1 GCA_011372845.1 Actinomycetota bacterium | reverse complement strand
GCGCCGACTCCTGCCCGAGCACCACTCGTTTACGGGGTTGCGAAGTCTCCGAGGAGCCTGATCTCTGGTGTGAGTTCGATGCCATGTATGTCCCTGATCGTCATCTGGATCTTCCGCACCAGTCCGAGCACATCGGCGGCGGTCGCATCCCCTTCGTTCACAATGAAGTTCGCATGTACCTGTGATACCCGCGCGCCGCCGAGGCGCGTCCCCTTCAGCCCTGCGGATTCGATCAGCCGTCCCGCCGACTCCCCTGGCGGGTTCTTGAACACGCTTCCCGCGCATGGCACGCCCATCGGCTGACTGCGCTTCCGGCGCTCCAGGCTGTCGTCCATCGCTCGGCGGATCGTGTCCCGGTCCGCGTCTTTCAGGCGCAACACGGTCTCCACGACGATCGCGCCAGCTGGCAGCCCCGCCGCGCGATACCTCCAGTCGACCTCATCGCCCCGCAACCGTTCGAGGCCGACACCGGGAAGATGCATCGTCACCGATGCGGCCACCGACTGCATCCATGTCTCGCCCGTGCCCGCGTTCATCGCGATCGCGCCGCCAACGGTACCGGGTATGCCCACGGCGAACTCCATGCCTCCGAGGCCACGCGAGTACGCGTCTCTCACCACGTAGGCGAGCGCGCACGCCGCCCCGGTCTCTATGTCGCGCCCGTGCACCCGATGCCTCTTGAACTCCTCGCCGAGGACCACGACCGCCCCACGGTAACCGGTATCTGCCACCAGCAGGTTCGAGCCCTTGCCGATGACGGTCCAGCCCACACCGTCCTCCTCACAGATGCGCACGGCCTCCGCGAGATCCGCGATGGTGTCGCACGTCACGAAGAGGTCCGCGGGGCCTCCGATCCGATAGGTCGTGTGCTTCGCCAGCGGTTCGCGTGCACGGACCTCCCCCTTCAGGGCCGAGCGCAGACGGCGCTCTGTGGAGGAGCCTGGCATCAGGCGGTCACCCCGTGCCGTTCACCGATCGCGCGTACGATACCCGGGCCAAGCGTCGTGACGTCCCCCGCCCCCATCGTCATCACCAGGTCGCCCTCCCTCACACGTTCGGCGATGTATGCGTCGATGTCATCGCGGTGCGGGAAGTAGGCGAGATGGGTGCGCGGGGCGCTCCGCAACGTCTCGGTCACCACGGTCTTGCCGGAGACCCCGGGGATCGGCGGCTCGCCGGCGCTGTACACGTCCATCAGCACCACGTGATCGGCGTCGTGGAACGCCTCGCCGAACTCGCGGCCCAGCGCGGCAGTCCTGCTGTAGCGGTGTGGCTGGAACACCACCCACACCCGCCGGAACCCGGCGCCACGGGCGGCTGCGAGCGTCGCCTTTATCTCCGTGGGATGGTGCGCGTAGTCATCGACCACCGTGATACCGGCCACTTCGCCCACGCGGTCGAACCGCCGACGGACGCCCTTGAAGGAGGTGAGCGCTGAGGCCGCGCGGCCGGTGTCCAGAGCAAGCGCCCATGCGGCCGCAAGCACTCCGGTCGCATTGATCACGTTATGGACCCCCGGCACCGTGATGGTCACTGGACCCACAGAACCGCCGGGGAAGGTCACGGAGAACCGGTGGCCGAGGCCGACACGCTCCAGATCGTCACAGCGGACATCGGCCGCCTCAACCGCCCCGTACGTCACCACCCGGGCCCGCGACCGCTCTTTGGCGAGACGTACGAGCGCCGCATCGTCGGCGCAGACCACCACCGCTCCCCCGGCCGGCACGCTCTCGATGAACCGCCCGAAGGTCTCCACCACCGCCTCGAACGATCCGTAGTGATCCAGGTGGTCGGCCTCCACGTTGGTGATGATCGCCACCGTAGGCGTGAGGTACAGGAACGACCCGTCGCTCTCGTCCGCCTCCACAACACAGTAGCCGCCGCCGCCGCATCGCGCGTTCGCGCCCATGTCGTTGAGCTCTCCGCCGATGAGGAACGTCGGGTCGAGCCCGATGCCGTCCAGTACCGTGGTCATCATCGAACTGGTGGTCGTCTTCCCATGCGTGCCAGCCACCGCCACTCCGATGTCCTGACCGACGATGTGCGCCAGCATCTTCGCGCGCGGCCACACCGGGATGCCGCGCTCTCGTGCGGCGGCGAGTTCGGGGTTCGTCTCAGGTATGGCGGACGACACCACGACCACCTCGGGATCGCCGAGGTTGTCGGCTGCATGTCCCACGTGGACGAGGATCCCTGCCTCCTGCAGAGCCGTCGCGTAGCGCGAGGCCTTCAGGTCGGATCCGGTCACAACGATGCCACGGTCGTGCAGGACACGGGCGAGCCCGCTCATCCCGGCGCCGCCGATCCCTATGAAGTGCGCGTACGCGGCAGATGTCACCGCTTCTCCTCTCCTGCCGCGACCGCAAGGGCGGCGACCCGTACATCGGCATCACGCCGCCCCAACGAGGCGGCACGGGATGCCATCGCCGTCCGGCGGGGCTCATCCTCAAGCAGCTCCAAGACCGTCGCCACGAACGCCTCGTCGTCGAGCCCCGCGTCGGGCACCACCACGGCGCCACCGGCCTCGGCCACCGCACGGGCGTTGAGCGTCTGGTGATCGTCTGTCGCATACGGATACGGCACGAGGATCGAGGCCCGCCCGATGGCGGTGATCTCAGCGATCGACGTGGCGCCAGCCCGGGCGACCACCAGGTCCGCCGCCGCGATCGCATCGCCCATCTCGTCGATGTAGTCGAGTACGATGTACCCCTGCCACGATCCGTCCACCGTCGAGGCCACTCGCTCGGCCACTGAAGCGGCCTCAATCCTACCCGCCACATGCACCACCTGCAACGCCGCGACGGTCGACAGTCTGGGCGCAAGCGACGCGAACGTGTCATTCAGGTGCCGCGCGCCCCTGCTCCCGCCGAACACCAACAGCACGACGGCGTCCGGATCGAGGCCGAGCATCCGGCGCCCGCGTTCCCGGTCGGCTTCAAGGACGGCCCCACGAACGGGATTGCCGGTCACAACGGCGCGCGCGGGGTTGCGCAGGTGGTCCGCCGAGCCCTCGTAGGTCACCCCTACCGAAACGGCCCAGCGGGACAACACCCTGTTCGCGAGACCGGGAACGGAGTTCTGCTCGTGCAGCACGAGCGGTACGCGCCGGGTGCGCGCCGCAAGACCCACCGGGAGCGAGACGTACCCGCCGAACCCGAGCACCACGTCGGGTCTCCACGAACCGATCAGACGACGCGCCCTGAGCGTCGACCCGGCCATCAGGAGCGATGAGGTCACCAGCGTGTGCGGCCGCGCCCGATCGAACCCCCGGGCCGGTACGCCGAAGAACACGACGCCCGCCTCTGCCGCCAGGCGGGCCTCGAGTCCGTCAGGCGTTCCGACGAACGCTACCTCATGCCCCTCGGCGCGCAGTCGGTCAGCCACCGTCAACGCCGGATAGATGTGTCCGGCCGTCCCGCCGCCGCTCAACAGAACCCGCACTCTTCGACCCCCTGGTCTTCCCGGGGCGGACCAGCCGCACCCGTGCTTGTCCTCCATACCGCGACACCGCCAGTATCAACCCTACGCACGCGAGCGTGAGCGTGAGAGAAGAACCACCGGCGCTCACCAACGGCAGCGGGATGCCGGTGATCGGCATGAGCCCTGTCACCGCCGCCATGTTCATCAACGCCTGTACGACGATCATCGCGGTCAGGCCACCTGCAAGGAGCTTGCCGAACAGGTCACGGCTCTCCCACGCGACCCGGAACCCCGCGTACGCGAAGATCCCGAAGGCCATGACGATCGCGAGCGATCCTATCAGCCCCATCTCCTCGCCGATGACCGCGAAGATGAAGTCGGTGTGCGCGGCGGGCAGATAGAAGTACTTCTGCCGCGAGAGACCCAGCCCGATGCCATCGATCCCGCCGCTGCCGAACGCATACAGCGACTGGATGATCTGGTAGCCGCCGTCGCTGGGATCCGCCCACGGATCGAGGAAGGACGTCACGCGCTCCATCCGGTAGCCGGCAGCCCACACCAGCGCGAATGCGACCGTGGCTCCCCCGACCGCCGATGGAACGAGCCACCGCGCCGGCAGACCGCCCAGCACCAACAGAAGGAACACGCCCACCACGAGCGAGACCGTGGTGCCCATGTCGGGCTGCATCATGATCAGAACCACAGTGGGAACGACAGCGGCGGCCAACCACCCGAGGAACGGTCCGGTGTCGAGCGCCCCCTTGCGCCAGGCCACCACCAACACCGCGGTTATCAGCAGGCACCCGAGCTTGGCGTATTCGGATGGTTGGACGTACGCAAACCCGAGGTCCATCGAGCGCGTCGCGCCCCACTTGCCCACACCGATGATCTCCACCAGGAGCAGCCCCGCGAAGGCGACCGCCCAGACACCCCAGGCGACGACATCAGGACGTCGTGGATCGAGTTCGCCCCGACTTGAACGGAAGTCCCAGAACGATGCGACGAGAAGCGCGACAAAGCCGATCGCTGCGAACAACGCCTGCTTCTTCAGGTGGAAGGCGCTGTCCCCGTATGCCACGTAGTCGGCCACCGAAGATGCCGAGTACACCATCAGTATGCCTGCGAGCACCAGGGCGACGGTCGATCCCAGCAGCCAGTATCCCGATCGTGTGAGCGTTCTGGGACGACGGGTCATGCGCTTCCCACCATCCGTCCCACGATCTCTTTGAACCTGCGGCCGCGCTCCTCGTAGCCGGTGAACTCATCGAACGATGTGCAGCCCGGCGAGAGCAGCACCACCCCACCCGGGCGTGCGAGGGTTCGCGCTGCATCCACCGCCTCCTCGAGCCCACGCGCGGACACGACGTGAAGAGCGACCTCATGGAACGCGTCTGCGATCTCAGCGGCCGCCTCACCGAACACCACGACCGAATCCGTACGAGCCTTCACGGCGGCAACCAGCGGCCTCATGTCGACGCCCTTGTTCCTCCCGCCCAGGAGCACCACCAGCGGTCGTTCACCGAAAGCGGTGAGCGCCTTACGCACGGCGTCCGGATTGGTGGCCTTCGAATCGTTGAAGTACTCGGCGCCGTCCACGGTGCGGACCGGCTCGAGGCGATGCTC
>DSAI01000133.1 GCA_011372845.1 Actinomycetota bacterium | reverse complement strand
GCGATCGCCGCAGCGAGTTCCTTCTTCAGCTTGTCGTACTCAGCCTGCTGCGCCTTGAGCTCACGTTCGATCCTGTCGGCTTCCTTCTTGAGCGCGGCGGCCTCTTCGGCCTGCGATTCCTCAAGCGATGCCAGCTCGGCCCGTTGGGCGTCGAGTTCCGCCCGCACCGTCTTCACGGCGCCTATGATATCGGCGTCCTGCTCGCTCAGACGCTGCACGTACTCGAGACGCAGCAGCATCTCGTCGAAGTCGTCGGCCGAGAACAACACGGCCATGTAGTCGGCGCCGCCGCTCCGGTACATCTCCACGGCACGCTCGGACAGGCGCTGGTTCACCTCGGAAAGACGCGCCTCAGACTCGCCTATCTCGCGGTCCACCTCGGCCATGTCGGCCCGGGTCTTGTCGAGTTGCCAGTACGCGTCTGAGTACGCTTCGCCGGCCTTCTCCACGTCCTCTTGCAGCGCCTTGATCTGCTCCTGGAGCTTCTGTACCTCTGTGGGCTCCGCAAAGGCCACAGAGCCGACAGCGAGGAGCACCACGAGCACGGCGGCCGTTATGACCCTGATAGAGCGACGTCCCACAAGCTCTCCAAACTCAGTCCACCTACGAACGGACATGTAGTCTACACCATGACCGGGCTCATCGCTGCCCGTACGCTTCTCCCAAGCCCCGGTACAGCCCCCTGGCGACCTCGTCGGCCCACCCGGGGTCGTCGAACCGCGCACGATCGGAAGCGTCGCGCGGATCGCCGAGCCCTACCCGCACAGCAATGCCCGGGAACGCTTCGAGCACATCGTCCCGGATTGCGCCGGACGCGTTGACGCGTACGCCTGGCAGGCGCATCGCGGCCGTCATGGACCGGGCGAGCGACGCGGCCGCCCCCTCGGGATCGTTTACCGGGTAGGACACCGTGATACCCGGGCCCTTGCCGGGCGCGACGTCGACGGTCACGAGGACCGCGGCGGTGGACTCCGCAGAGCGCGTGACCCGTTCACTCTGAGGCATCGCGAGGGCGCCGGAGTTCCGAGTGAGGGTCGCCTGGGCTCCTGACGCCTTGAGAAGCGCGGCAAGACGTCGCGCCACTTCCAGGGCCGGGTCCTGGCCCTCTCCCGACTCGCCGGGGGAAGGATCCAGGAGCACCGACACCCCATCCAGCGCGAACGGAAGCAGCACGCGGGCCGGCGCCGCGGCCCCGGGCACGGTGAGGCGGACCGTGTCACCCGGGTGAAGGAGCGTCCCAGGCGAGGGGAACATCTCCAGCACTGCCGTTCCGCTGGTCTCTTGCGAGTCAGGCTTGAGGGTCACGGTGAGGCCCATGCGTTCCAGCTGGCGTGACGCATCGTCAAGATCGACGCCCACGACATCGGGTACGGCGATGGTCTGCGTCCCCGCGGACACAACGACCTCGACCGTCGTGCCACGGGTCACGCGCGCCCCGGCGGTCGGGCGTTGCGAGAGGACGATATCCGCCGCGTGCTCCGCAGAGACCCGTGACCCGGCCAACCGGGGAACGAGATCGGCGGCCCGGATCTCCGCCAGCGCCGCCTCAGAGTCCATGCCAGTGACATCGGGCGCCTCCACGAGTCGCGACCGGTGCACCATCACACCTGCGGCGACCGCCCCTACGATGAGCAGCGCGATCACGATGCCCGCCACGATCGCGGCTTTGGGCACCAGGGACCGGCGCTTATGGAGTGTCGTGTTCACGCGAGGGAGTATAGCAACTGCCCTGCCGGTCTTGCCGCACGGGTGCGGCGCGGGTATCCTGCACTTCCGTTGGATCACGATCTCCTGGAGGAACCATGCCCGCGTACGACTACCGCTGCACGAAGTGCGGTCTCGACTTCGAGGTGAACCGTTCGATCACCGACCGCGAGCCGGTGAGTTGCGCCTCGTGCGGATCGGACGCCAAGCGTGTGTTCAGTCCTGTCGGCGTGGTGTTCAAGGGATCCGGCTTCCACAACACCGATTACCGGACCCGTCCAAAGGAGAAGGAGTCCTCCCCTTCCGGGAAGGACTCCCCCGCATGTACGTCGCAGTCTTCTGGCTGCGCGGGTTGCGCCGGCGCTGACACCGGCTCGGGCTCCACCGACTAGTCTCTCCGCACCCAGAACTTCTCGGCACCCGCACGGTGCACCGTCTCGACGAAACGCACCGTACCTGTGCTGTTCTCCATCGCGATCGAGTGCGTCCTGGACCCTTGCCCGAAGTACTTCACGCCACGGAGAAGCTCCCCGTCGGTGACGCCTGTGGCGATGAACGCAGCCTCATCGGTGTTCACAAGAGTGTCCATCTCCAGGATCCCGTCGATGTGCGGGGTGCCCATCGTGATCGCACGCTGCCGCTCCTCCTCGTTCCTCCACGCGAACCGCCCCATGAAGCAGCCCCCGATGCACTTCATCGCAGCGCATGCCAACACTCCCTCTGGAGCGGCGCCGATGCCAAGATACAGGTGTATGCCGGTACCTTCGATAGCGGTCGCCACCGCACCGAACACATCGCCGTCGCTGATGAGGCGGATACGCGCTCCCGCAGCACGGACCTCGGCGATCAGGTCTCTGTGCCTGTCCCGGTCGAGGATACATACCACGAGGTCTTCCACCGGCCGCTTCAGTGCCTTGGCCACGTTGCGGATGTTCTCCGTGGGGCTGAGGTCGATATGCACCGCATCAGCGGCGGCCGGACCCACGGCGACCTTGTTCATGTAGGTGTCCGGAGCGTGCAGGAGCGACCCATTCGGCCCGAAGGCAAGCACCGCAAGCGAGTTGGGCTGACCGTACGCGGTCAGGTTGGTGCCCTCCAGCGGGTCGACCGCTATGTCGATCGGCTCGCCTCCGCAGCCGACCTTCTCGCCGATGAACAGCATCGGGGCCTCGTCGCGCTCCCCCTCGCCGATGACGATCGTACCGTCCATCCTCACCTGGTTGAACGCCGTACGCATCGCCTCGACAGCGGCGTCGTCAGCCGCATGCTTGTCGCCCTTGCCCATCCAACGGCCCGCGGCCAAAGCTGCCGCCTCGGTGACCTCGAGCATCTCGACGATCCGGGTGGTACGCATAACGCCTCCTTCTGTTCCTGAGGTCATGAGGTGCCGCGGCGCAACACCGCGACGTAGTGCCCGTCGGGACCTCCTACCGACGGACATGACAGGAATGCACCACTCCTATCCAGGAAGGTACCCCACTCGGGAGGGACCAGTGGCGCGATCGACTCGGCGACGAGATCCTCCCCGGATCCGGCGCCCAAGAACCGCTCTACGACCGCACCGTCCTCCCGCGTTGACACGCTGCACGTAGAGTACACCAGGCGGCCGCCGGGCCGGACCACGCGCCCCAGCGCCGCCAGGAGATTCGCCTGCAGCTCAGCCATTCGTGGGATGTCTGACGGCTCGAGTCTCCAGCGCTTCTCCGGATACCGGCGGAGCGTGCCGAGACCGCTGCACGGAGCGTCGAGCAGGACGCAGTCGAACGAATCGGGGCCGAAGATGTCGACCGCGTCTAAGGCGTCTCCCGTCACGATGCTCACGTCCGGCACAGCCGACGAAGACAGGCGCTCCCTGAGCCGTTCGGCCTTGCCGCCGTGGAGCTCCAGCGCGGTGATAGATGCACTGCCGCCGGCCCTGACAGCGATCGACTGGAGCGCGCAGGTCTTGTTGCCTCTGCCCGCTCCAACGTCGAGTATCCGCTCGCCAGGGAGCGGCGCACATGCCCGAGGCGCCATCTGCGCCGCCGCATCCATCGCGAACCATCCCGCCTGCGGCCCCCGCGAGAACGCGCCCGCCGGCTCGGTCAGCTCGAGGCAATCGGGGTCCACGGGGCAGGCGCGGGGCGCGGCGGGTTCCAGCGAGCGCAGGGTATCGGCGATGGGTGCGGCGAACGGATCGAGCCGGACGTAGGTGGGCGCGACGTCAGAGCACGCCATCAGCGCCGCTCGTCCCCGCTCCTGCCCGAAGGCGTCGAGGTACTCATCCACGATCCACCGCGGGCAAGCGCTCGCGCGAGCGAGTGCGTCCTTGTCCGCTGCGGGATCGCCCCACGGGAACCCCTCGGCACGCTCGGCGATCCGCCGTGCGACGGCGTTGACGAGACCTGCCGCCTGGGGGCGGATCCTGCGGGCGGCATCGACCGCCTGATCCACCACGGCGTACACGGGTGCGTGACTGAAGAGCGCCTCATACGCGGCGACACGCAACACGTCCCGGATCCTCGGCTCTATGGAGCGGTCGATGTGCATGTCGATCGCCTCGTCAAGGACACCCTGGGCACCAAGAACGCCGTACACGAGTCTCGTCGCAAGCGCCGCATCGCCGCTCGGGAGTGGATGCGCGCGCAGCTCGGCAGAGAGTGCGGCTCCACTGAACGCCGCATCCTTGCGTACCCGGGCAAGGACGCGC
Source organism: Actinomycetota bacterium (assembly GCA_011372845.1). Classification (GTDB taxonomy): domain Bacteria; phylum Actinomycetota; class Coriobacteriia; order Anaerosomatales; family Anaerosomataceae; genus Anaerosoma. Next base: position 651 of record DSAI01000133.1, on the reverse strand, counting down.
AACGCGCTCTGACGGGCGGGCGCGACCGTCACCTGGTGCACCGCCAGCAGACGTCGGCTGCGAGCCGCGCTCCGCGAGCCCAGTCCCGTCCCGGCATGTCGCCCTTGCCCGCAGGACGCAACACATCGAGCCGGAGCGCGCCGCCGCTGAAGCCGAGCACGGGATACCCGTCAGCGAGACAGAGTCCCCCGGGAGCTACGTCCGCTTCGACTGGCGTGGCCCGCTTCACAGTCACCTCACGGTCTCCCAAGCAGGCACGTGCCGGCGCGCGACGTGTGGCGGCACGGACACGGCGAAAGGCTTCGTCCACGTCCAGTCCGGGATCCAGCGCGACGTCGTCCTTCGTGATCTTGGCAGCGTACGTCGCCTCGCCTGCGTCCTGCGGTGTCCACGTGACGCAGTCGGGAAGACACGCCAACACCTCGGCCAGCGCATCCGCCCCCAGCCCGGCGAGCCGCAGCTCGACCTCATCGGCATACAGGGCTTCGATGGGAAGCGTGCGCTGAAGGGCGTACGGGCCCGTGTCGAGCCCTTCTTCCATGAGCATGATGCTGACGCCGGTCTCGCGGTCGCCGGAGAGGATCGCCCGCTGGATCGGTGCGGCGCCGCGATATGCCGGCAGCAGCGACGCGTGCACGTTGAGGCAACCGT
>DSAI01000145.1 GCA_011372845.1 Actinomycetota bacterium | reverse complement strand
TCGCAGATGGCGTAGGCAGCCGTCAGCGGCAGCACCGCGGCAGCCAGCAGGGATGCGGAGAGCAGCCCCACGGAGAAGAGGAGCTCCGCGTACGGACCCGCAAGGGGGGCGAGCGCGCTCGCCGCATCCTCGGCGCTCTCGATGACCACTCCGGCCGGATGCAGCACGGTGGCCGTGGTGATGATGATGAAGCATGCGATGACGTTAGCGACCACGGCGCCCGCCATCACGTCCCATCTGGCGAGGGCCCACTCCTTCACCGTGGTGCCCTTGTCCACGATGTTGCTCTGCACCAGGAACTGCATCCACGGCGCGATGGTGGTGCCGGTGAGTCCGATCGCGAGCGCGATGAATGCCCGATCGGGGATGATGCACGGCGTCACCATGCTGCGGCCCACTTCCAACCAGTCGGGTCGCGCGAGGAACGCTGCCACCACATACGCGATGAACACCGCCGAGAGAGACAGGAAGACCTTCTCCACGTTGCGGTAGCTGCCCCGGACCACGAGCAGCCACACCACGAGCGCCGCCAGCGGCACCGAGATGTACCGGCTGACCCCGAAGATCTCCATGGCCGCCGCGATCCCGGCGAACTCGGCGATCGTGGTGGCGGTGTTGCTCGCCAGCAGCATGAGCATCGCCAGGAACGTGGGGCGGACGCCGAAACGCTCGCGGATGAGTGCCGCGAAGCCCTTGCCGGTGACGGCGCCCATCCTGCCGGCCATCTCCTGGACGATCACGAAGCTCGGGGTCATGGCCAGCATCATCCAAAGCATCGTGTACCCGTACCGCGCTCCCGCCACCGAGTACGTCGAGATGCCGCCGGAGTCGTTCCCGGCGGAGGCCGCGATGATGCCGGGGCCGATCACGCCGAGTACCGCCAGCAGTGGAATCCGCCTCTTCGTGTCGTTGACCGGGGTCACGTGGGGCCTCTATGCGCCGGAACCCGGCACACTCCCGAGTGAGCCCGCCGCGTAGGCGAGCGTGAGGTAGACGACGGCGCTCAGGAGCATCGTCATGACCGACAGGCCGGTACCGGAGACGGTCTTCCCGGCGGCGCTCCTCTGTACCGCGAGATGGCCGAGAACCCCGCCGGCCAGCGCCGTGATGAGCGCCGCCACCGCCGTTGAAAGGGCGAAGGGCGTTGCAGCCGGGTCAACGCCGCCTAGCAGCAGGAACGCGAGCCCGAAGGCTACGAGTGCGCTCAAGGCGGCGGTCACCAGACCGATTCCGCCCTCGCGCAGCAGGCGGGCGCCCAGCGACGGCCGCTCCTCTCCGGCATCGCCCTCGATCAGCTCGGCCAGCGTGCGAGAAGAGAGGTCCTCTGCGGTGCGCAGGAGCAGCGGGAGGATCACCACCGCCCAACCCATGAGGAGGGTTCCGGCGCGTGCGGCGGAGCCGCCGTCCGCCACGAGGCGTGTGAGCGGCGTCCGCAGGGAGATGTAGGCGAGGAAGGCCACGGCCCAGACGAGCAGCCACGCGTTGCGGCGTACCAGCCACCACCACCAGCCTGCGATGCGGCCGTGTTCGGCTGCGGCGCCTGTGGCGATCGCGAGGTCCTCGGCCGACTCCTCCTCGAGGACGTCGAGGGCGTCGTCAATGGTGACGATGCCGAGGAGGATCCCCGTCTCATCGATGACGGGGAGCGCGAGCAGGTCGTACTTGCTCATCGTCTCGGCCACGAGCTCCTGGTCGTCGTCGGGATTGACCGTGATGACCTCGCGCTGGATGAGCTCGGTCACCAGCGTGTCGGGCTCCGACATCACCAGGTCCCGCAGCGAGACGACACCCTCGAGGCGCCGGTCGTCGTCGACCACGTAGATGTAGTAGATGCTCTCGTGCTCGGCGGCGCCTGTCCGCAGCTTGTCGATCACGCCCTGCACCGTCATGTCGTCGGTGAGCGTGGTCACCTCCGGCGTCATGATGCCGCCGGCCGTCTTCTCCCGGTAGCCCAGCAGCGAACGGATCGCCTGGGCCTCGCTCACACCCATGAGCCGCAGGAGCGCCTCGGCCTTGTCGTAGGGAAGGTCGCCGATGATGTCGGCAGCGTCGTCGGGGTCCATCTCCTCCAGGATGTCCGAGGCGCGCTGGTCGCCAAGGTCGCCGATGAGGTCCGCCTGGAACTCGTCTTCGAGTTCGGCCACGGTGAGCGCAGCTTGGACATTGTCGAGATGCTCGAACACGCGCGCGCGCTGTGACGGGTGCAGCTGCTCGAGCACGTCGGCCACGTCGGCAGGGTGCAGTTCATGCAGACGCTTGTGGGTGATGGACAGCCGCACGTGTGAGAGGTCGCGGTCGAGCAGGTCCATGTAGTTCCAGGCGATGAGGTTCTCGGAGAGTTCGCGGCCGAGCAGCCGCATCACCGAGGCCGCCGCTCGTTCGACGGCTGGGTGCAGACCGCGCAGGATGCCGCGGGTCCCCACCTCGGCGCCAAGGAGCCGCAGCTGGTTGCGCGATTCCGATAGCTTGAGGTCGTTGACCCGCACGACCTTCATGCCCTGCGTGTCCACGATCTGCTTGTTGAGCAGGTCTCGCGCGAGCAGGACCTCGTCCGGCTGGAGATAACTGAAGCGAAGCGCCGCACGTTCGGCGTTGAGCTGGACACGCTCGTCCTCGAGCGATGCCACGAACTTGCGCCACGACAGCATGAACGGCGTCTTGTCGGGGCCGAGGAACGCGAGCGAGGTGACGCGGGGGAACACCTCGCCGGTGGCGATGGCGATATCGCTGATCTCGCCGATGACCTCGCCGGCGGCATCCACCACCGGCTTGCCCAGCATCTGGGTGAGATAGAACATATGGCTCCTTCCTCCCGGCACGCGGGCCGGCAGGTCGATCGTGGCGGGCCCCGGTCACCCACGACGATCGCAGGAGCCGGGACCTAGGGACTTGATGGTGTCACCGAGGTCCGTTTCTCTTGGCAACAGGTCCGACAACGAAAAGAGCCCCGCATCATCATGACGGGGGCCCTGGAGCGGCATGCGCCGCACGCGGAGCGGCATCGTATCACGGCCGCCCGCTGCTCCGTCCCTCGTCTGCGGATTTGGCACTGTCCGACGTAGGGCGCACGGCACGCCGTGCGGCGGAAAGACCCCGCCTTTGCAGTCCCAGCCACCTTAGCCTTCGCCTTAAGCCGGCGAGGGCTGTTCTACCCATTGGCGTCTCTCGACATTTCCGGGCAGTGGCCTGTGTTCGAACAGGAGCCGCACCGTAACAGATGGAGCGCTCGTGTCGCTGTCAACGCACCGCACAGCGGTGCACGTGCATTGTAGGTCTCCGTGTGGCATGCGGCAACATCCGGCAGGGAGAAGCGCCCGCACCCTCTAGAGCGCGTGGACGATCATCCGGCGGCGGCGCGCCATACGCGCGCGAACTCGGCCCAGCCCTCTGTGCGATCGCCCGCGGTGCGCCACACGTTATCGCGCGGCTCACGCTCGAGACCGGCCACGACGCCGTTGCTGCCGAACGCGTTGCCCACCAGCGTCATCACGCTCACGGCATCGGCCATCTGGAGGTCGGTGGCCGAGTCGCCGATGGCCGCGGCCTGCTCGCGCGAGAGTCCCCGCCAGGCGAGGTCGAGATCGATGGCCCGCGCCTTGCACACTCCGCGCGGCACCACGTGATACGCGTGGGGCGGCATGTCGCGGCAGGTGAGTGTCCCATAGCTGCGCAACATCCCGTTGTCCACGAGATCCAGCGGCAGCGGGAGCGTGTCGAGCACCGCTTGTCCTTCGGCCACGTCGAGACATCCGCGGAGCAGGAGCGAGACCTCGCGGTCGAGCTGCCACGGCGCGTAGTGCTCGACGCGACCGGGGAAGGCTTCGATCAAGGTCTCGGCCGCCCGCACCTGATTGATCGTCTCGAAGGGGGAGAGCCCGGGGGCCGCCACGTCGTCCGGCCACTCGCCAAGGTCCACACGTTCCTGGAAGTCGAGACCCGTGCCGTGCACGATGATGCCGCCGGCCTCGGCGATATAGCCGTCCCAGCCGAGCAACTGTGTGAGCTCGCGGAGCTGGGTGCGGCCCCGTCCCGAGATGGGGACGACGGCGAGCCCGGCGCGGTTGAGCGCCACGATCTGTTCCGCCACGACGAGCGAAGGCGACGCTGCTGCGTCGGCGAGCACGCTTCCACCCTTGGCCACGAGCGTGCCGTCGAGGTCGGTGTACAGCACGCGTACGCGCGACAGGGCGTCTGCGGCACGGGGGTCTGTCGCGATCAGCGGGATGTCGGGTGCCATGGCGCTCCTTCCATAGGTGCCGCCCCATTGTAGGTGATGGCGCCACAGCATGGCGCAGGCCCGTCCGGCGGCTCCTGTCCGTACACCGGATCAGGGCATGTGTAGGCGCGCCCCTCCAGGGGTAACAAGTCTCACGGCCTCCCTGCGGGGCAGGGGTCCCGGGGGCGGGGGCTGTGCCGCCGTGTCCGCTCGGTCCGATGCGACCAGGGCGGAGAGGGAGGTACCGCCATGAAACACGTTCGAACACTCCTCGTGGCTGCGCTCGTGATCGCCCTTGCCGTGCAGATGACACCGGCGTTGGCCGCCAGCGGCACACCGAACACGGATGCGCCGAAGCCTGGTCCCGATCTCGGCACGGGAGAGCAAGACCCCTTCGCCGCGATGCCCAACCTGTCGTTTCCCGTGGTCGCCACCGATCACATCGAGACCTTCTACCTGAAGACCTGGACCGATCTCGACGGGGACGGCGAGTACGACGGGAACGAGTTCACGCTCACGCTCGATGCCGATGGGAACCCGATCCCGATCGAGGTCCTCGAGGTCATCTGGGAGCAGTACACGGGCGGCTATGAGGGCAACGAGGGCGAGGTCTACACCACGTATGTGATCGGCGACGATGGCGGTACCGTGGATGCCGACCTCGACGGCGTGCCCGACATGACAGAACCGATCGACATAAAGACGTGGCTCCGCGCGATGGCGCCATGGTATCCGCAGCCGACGTCGACGACCTCCGACGATCCCAACCTGATCTGGAACGTCGACTACGTGAGCGCGTCCAAAAGCTGGCAGGCCGACTGGGTGAAGACGGCCGACGCGGTGACGATCGACTTCATCGACTGGGGCAATCCGATGGAGAACATCAATCCGATCGTGGGGCAGCGGTT
>DSAI01000114.1 GCA_011372845.1 Actinomycetota bacterium | reverse complement strand
TCAGCCACCGACCTTGGGGATGAACATCGAGAGCCACCCCACGACCGGTCCGATCCACCCCGTCAGGATCAGCAGTCCGAGGGTCATCAGCACGACGCCGGCGATGCGGTTGATCATCAGGGCGTGCCGGTTGAGCCAGTTGAGCACCGGCTTGACCTTGCCCAACAACAGCGCCACCAGTACGAACGGCACGCCCAGGCCGATCGAGTACACGCCCAGCAGCAGGGCGCCACGGCCCGCCTCGGCGCTGTTGGCAGCGAGCATGAGGATGGAGCCCAGCACCGGACCCACGCACGGCGACCAGCCGAATGCGAATGCCATACCCATCACGAGTGCGGCAAGCCCGCCGAAACGCTTCGCCTTGTGCATCTCAAACCGCGCCTCGCCATAGAGCCACGGCACTTTGATGATGCCCAGCATGAAGAACCCGAGCAGCATGATGATGCCCCCGGCGACCTTCTCGAGCACCGAGCTGTACTGGCTGAGGAAGGAGCCCACGACCGACGCGGACGTGCCAAGGGCCACGAACACGATGCTGAAACCGAGAACGAACAGCAGCGATGGCATGAGGACCTGCGACGTCTTTCGCTCAGAAGAGGTCAACTCCGCAAATGTCATGCCGGTCATGAACGCGACATACCCGGGGATCAACGGCAGGACGCATGGTGAGAGGAACGTGATGAATCCGGCGCCCAGCGCCGCGAACAGCGAAGCGGTCTCGCTCACGGGATCGGCTCCCTTCAGGGCGGGATGCGGAACACTTCACTTATACCCCGTGGGGGTATTGCTCGTCCACCCCGGAGGGATCAACCCCCAACGAGCTCCGCTCCGTATCCGGCCTTCACGATCGCCTCGACGATCTGCTCAGGGTCGAGAACGCTGTCATCATAGGTGACCTCGGTGATCCCCGTGCGATGATCCGAAACGACGGCCTCGACGCCGTCGATACCGCCCACATCCGTATGGATCAGCATCGAGCACGAGTGGCAATGCATGCCCGTCGTCACGAACCGCTGTGTGGTGGTCATGAGCCGACCTCGCTTCCATCGATCCGTCTGCCGCTTTCAAGCATCGCGCCACAGTAGGGACACATGCGCCACGCGCCGTAGACCTCATGACCGCACGAACCGCACGCGTGCCGCTCCGTGCGCTCGTCAAGCCCGTCCGACCCGGTCCTGCGCTGCCGCATGAGCGCCCGCCCGGCGACCGCCAGAACAATGAGCGACGTGGCGATGGTGCTGCCGCTGAAGGGAGTCAGTACCGCGCAGCCGGCGTGCTCCGACGCATGATTCACGGCTGAGACGGTTGCCACGGTGACGGCGAGCAGAGCGACAGCCGCAAGGGCGACCACTTTGTAGGTACGCAGATGCTTCACAGGGTTGCTCCAGCGAGTCGCTCGGCCGTACGTCGTCCGAGGTGCAAGCGACGTGCCAAGGACGCGCATCCGCATCCACGACGTGACCTGCATCCCGGGATCACAGGCCGTACCGCTCCATCCTCACCTCGAGGGTCTTGGTGGTGAGCCCCAGCAGCTTCGCCGCTTTTGGGACGTTGCCTCCCGCTCGCTCCAGTGCCTGACGGATGAAGTCGAGCTCGGTCTCCTCCAGGTCGAGACCGTCCTCGGGGAGGACGAAACACCGTGTGCCCGCCCCCGCGAGGCCGACGCCAGCACGCACCTCGGCGGGCAGGTCCTCCGCCTCGATCACATCGCTGTGGGACAGGATCGTCACCCGCTCTATGGTGTTCTCGAGCTCCCGCACGTTGCCGGGCCACTGATAAGCGACGAGCGCCTCCATGGCCTGCGGTGAGATGGTGCGCTCTCCGGCACCGAACTTCTCCAGGAAGTGGGCGACGAGCGGCGGTATGTCCGCCTGCCGCTTCCGGAGCGGCGGGATGGTGAGCGGCACCACGTTGAGTCGGTAGAAGAGGTCCTCGCGGAAGGAGCCTTCAGCGATCAGCTGCTGCAGATCGCGATTGGTCGCGGCCACGACCCGCACATCGACTTCGATACTGCGCGTCCCGCCGAGGCGCTCGAAGGTGCGCTCCTGCAGCACGCGCAGGAGCTTCACCTGCACCGCCGCGGTGATGTCGCCGATCTCGTCGAGGAACAAGGTGCCACCGTTGGCCATCTCGAAACGTCCCGGCTTGGCGGTCGTAGCGCCCGTGAACGCACCCTTCTCATAACCGAAGAGCTCGCTCTCGAGCAGCGTCTCCGGCAACGCCCCTGCGCTGATCGAGACGAACGGCTTGGCCGACCGTGCCGAGAGGCGATGGAGCGCTCGGGCGACGAGCTCCTTGCCGGTACCCGACTCGCCGTAGACCATGACGGTGGCATTCGTCGGCGCCACTTTCTCGATCGTGCTGAGGAGTTCGAGCATGGTGGGGTCGGCAGCCACGATGCCCTCGATGTCCCAGTCCCGATCGAGTTCGGCCCGCAGCCGGTCCACCTCGGCCGCGAGCGCCTCCACCCTGAGCGCCTTCTCGATACCCAGCTTCAGTTCGTCGAGGTCGAACGGCTTGGTGAGGTACTCGTTGGCACCGGCCTTCATCGCCTCTACAGCCGTCTGCACGTTGCCGTGCGCCGTGAGCATGATCACCGGGAACCGATGGCCCTTCGCACGCAACCGCCGGAGCACCTCCATACCGTCGGGGGCGGGCATCTTGTGATCCAGGATGAGCAGCCCCGGCTCCTGTTCCGCGATCGCGGACAGCGCCTCCTTGCCATCGACCGCCTCCACAACTTCGTAGCCCTCCGCCTCGAGCGCCTGGCTCAGCACCCATCTCATGTTCTTCTCGTCGTCGGCTATCAGCACACGACCGTTCATCGGCTTTCCCCTCTCTCCTTCGCAACCGGAAGGGCCACGGTGAACGTGGTCCCGGCACCCGGTGCGCTCCCGACCTCGATATGGCCGCCGTGTTGGTCGATGATGCGATGCACGATGGTGAGCCCGAGGCCGGTGCCGCCGTCGCGCGTGGAGAAGAACGGGTCGAACACCTTCTCCATGACCTCCGAGGTCATCCCCGGGCCCGAGTCGGCGACCGAGATGTACACGTCGCGGGCATCGTCGTAGGCGGTGACGCGGATCGTGCCACCGGTCTCGCCCATGGCCTGCACGGCGTTGGAGACGAGATTGACGAGCACCTGCTTGAGCTGGTCGGCGTCAGCCATCACGGGCGACAGGCCCTCGGCGCGCTCCACCTCGATCGCCACGCTGGCCTCACGCGCGAACCGATGGGTGAAGAGGACCACATCGTCCAGCACGGCGCCCACGTCTGTCGGACGCAGCGCCGGAGCCGAGGGGCGGCCGAAGTCGAGGAGCGCCTTGATCACGTGGTCGAGGCGGTCGATCTCCTGCTTGATGACGCGGGTGACCTCGGCCATGCGCTTGGGGTCCCCGCCCGACTCCTCCACCAGCTGTACCGACGCCTTGATGATTCCAAGCGGGTTGCGCACCTCGTGTGCCACACCCGCCGTCAACTCTCCCATCGCCGCAAGCCGATCGGCGCGAATCAGCTGGTCGGTGAGCGCACGCACCTCAGAGACGTCTTCGATGCTCACCACCGCGCCGAGAACCCGCCCCTGGTCGTCCCTCATGCGCGCGATGGACACGCGCGCATGCAACGTCTTGCCGCTCATCGTCTCCAGCGTCGTCTCGCTCACAAGCCTGTCGGCGATGCCCCGCAGGACGTGGCGCAACGCCGCGTCGAGACCGCCGCCGTCCCTGAACAACGCGCCCAGCCGCCGGAGCACCATCTCGTCCTCGCTCATGCCGAGCGCACGCTCAGCGGCGCTGTTGACGGTCGCCACCGAGCCGTCGGGGCCGACCGTGATGACCCCCGACGTGATCGACTGCAGGATGGCCTGCATGTAGTGCTGGATCGTGACGAGCTGGATCGCCCGTTCCTCCAGCGTGTGGTAGGCGTCCTCGAGCTCGAGGCTGACACGCCGGAGGTCGAAGGCCTTGCGCTCATCGAGGTCACGCAGCCATCCGAACAGGAAGCCGACCGCCAGGAACATCACCATCTCGTACAGGTTGTCGACGTTGGGGCCCACGAGTCCGCCCATGAACGTGTGGGCATGCGGACCGAACAGCAGTGATGCAGCAACGGCTACGATGAGGCCCCCGCGCCATCCGAACACGAAACCGGCGTAGATGATCGGCACATAGTAGAGCTTGCGGTACAGCAGGTGTACCGACATCATCTCAGGGGCGCTCGTGGTGAACAGGTGCAGCGCAGTCACCATGGCGAGGAGCAGGACGACCAGCACCACATCGTGCCGCACCGCCTCACCCGGCCGCGTGACACGCCGCTCGTGCCCGGATCCCCGCCCGCGCATGGTCATCGCCGCTTTCTCGCCCACGAAGGCTCGACCCCGAGCTCCTCCCGGTACTTGGCCACCGTCCGCCGCGCCACGTCCACTCCCTGTTCCGAGATGGCGTCAGCGAGACGCTGGTCCGACATCGGCTTCTCCGGGTCCTCGGCCTCAAGGAGCTCCTTCAGGCGCTTCTTGACGGTGGTGGCGGCCACGTCCATCCCTGTCGAGGTGCGGTAGCCCCCCGAGAAGAAGTGCTTCAGCTCGAACAGCCCGTATGGCGTCGCCATGTACTTGCCGGTCACGCCCCTGCTCACCGTGGAGAGGTGGACGCCCAACTCCACCGCCACGTCCTCGAGGCGCAGCGGGCGCAGATCACCCTGCCCGTCCTCGAAGAAGTCGCGCTGCACTTCGAGCACGATCTCGGCGATCCGGCTTACCGTGTCCCGCCGCCGGTCCACGTTGCGCATGAAGCTCTCGGCCTGACGGATCTTGTCCTTCAGATAGCGGCGGGTCTCGTCGTCTGCCGACGAGTCGGAGCGCAGCAGCGAGCGATAGCGCGAGTTCACGCGCAGCCCTGGCACCGCCTCGGTGTTGGGCATCACGAGCCACTCGTCGTCGAACCGTCTGACGGTCACATCCGGCACCACGTACGCCGGCGCCGAGCCGGGCGAGAACGCGCCCGCCGGCCGGGGGTTCAAGGTCCGGAGCATCTCGACCGTCTCCCGCACCGACGCCTCATCGCTTCCCAATGCGCGCGCGATCTTCTTGTACCGGCTCGCAGCCACGTCATCGAGATGGCCGTCGACCGTCGCGAGCAGAAGCGGCGTGTCGAGCCCCACCGT
>DSAI01000006.1 GCA_011372845.1 Actinomycetota bacterium | reverse complement strand
TCCCAGGTGATGCGAACGTGGTGGGGGTAGAGTTCGTTCATCAGCACGTGGATAAGAGCGGTGAAGTACAGCCAGAGGCCCGAGCGCTTCGTGGTGGCCTTGTACTCGACCGCCTTGGCGGTCACGCGTGCGTCGAGACCGGCGGCGAACGAATTGTTGAAGTACACGCCGTTGCATACGCCTACGTCGAACCGCCGCCGGCGTCCTGAGACCACCGCGAGGGTCGCCTCGGCGATATCCTCGGGAACGCCCAGCGTGCGCCGGGTGTCGTTTCCGCTGCCCGTGGGGATGAGCCCGAGGGCGGGGCGGTCGTGTTCGGGTCGGGACATGATGCCGTTGAGCACCTCATGGACCGTGCCGTCGCCGCCCACGGCCACGATGGTGTCGTAGCTCGATGCTTCTCGCGCGATCTGTGCCGCGTGCCCCGTGTGCTCGGTCAGCCGGAGATCGTATTCGACGCACTGCAGCAACTGCTCGATCGCAGGGACGAGGGGGCCGGTCTCCCCGTGCCGCGCGGCGGGATTGACGATCAGGAGCATGCTGCCGGAGGTCATGGTGGTCACCTGGTGTCGTTGCGGGTCATGGACGAAAGCATTGCGGGCGGGAATCCGCTTGGAAACAGCACAGGCCGTGTGCTACTGTTCACGGGCGCCACGCCCTCTTAGCTCAGAGGATAGAGCGTCTGCCTCCGGAGCAGAAGGTCGTAGGTTCGAATCCTACAGAGGGCGCCATCGGGATACCAGAAGGGCCGGTCCATATGGGCCGGCCCTTCGTGCATGCGTCCGGTGCGTGCCGGGCGGGAGACAGCGGGTCTAGTGGCCCTCGGCCTTCTCCTTCTGGTACTCCTCGACGAGCTTCTTCTGCACGTCACCGGGCACCTGCTCGTAGCTCTCGATCGAGAGGGTGTAGGTGCCGGTACCGCTCGTGATCGAGCGCAGATGCGGCGAGTAGTGCACGACCTCGGCATATGGCGCTTGAGCGTGGATCACCTGGACGCCTGCCTCCGGCGCATCCATGCCGAGGATCCGTCCGCGGATCGATGAGATGTCGCCCATCACGGCGCCGGCGTGCTCGTCGGGCACCTCGATGGAGAGCGTGGCGATCGGCTCGAGGATCACCGGGTCGGCCTTCTCGGCCGCGGCGCGGAATCCGATGCGGGCGGCGGTCTTGAACGCCATCTCGTTGGAGTCCACGGAGTGCATCGAGCCGTCGTAGACCGCTACTTTGACATCCACGACGGGGTAGCCAGCGATGGCGCCGGAGGTCATCGTGTCCTGCACGCCCTTGTCGATGGCCACGATGAACGGCTTGGAGATCCTGCCGCCCACGATCTCGTCGAGGAACTCGTAGCCGCCGCCGGGATTCGGCTCGAGGCGGAGCCAGCAGTCAGCGAACTGACCGCTGCCGCCGGTCTGCTTCTTGTGGCGGCCCTGGGCCTGGGCGGTCTTGCGGATGGTCTCCCGGTAGGGGATGCGGATATCCACCAACTCGGCTTCAACGTGGAAGCGGTCGTGGAGCCGGTTGAGGAGAACGTCGATTGCCGCGTCGCCGTACGAGGTGATGACCGTCTGATGGGTCTCCTCGTCGCGGCGCAAGATGAGCGACGGGTCCTCCTCGACGATGCTCTTGAGTGCGCTGCCGAGCTTGTCCTCGTCCGCTTTCGTCTTGGCGACGATGGCCACAGGGTAGAGGGGTTCGGGTAGCGGGAGCGGTGCGAACGCGACGTCGCCCTTTGCGGACAACGTGTCGTTGGTGAGGGTGTCCGAGAGCTTGGTGAGGACCGCGATGTCGCCGGCGGGCGCCGATTCGATGTCGGTCGTCTCCTTGCCGGTCATCTTGTACACGTGCGCAACGCGCTCCTTCTTGCCGGTGCGCGAGTTCACGAGCTCGTCTCCCGGCTTGAGCGTGCCGGACACGACCTTGACGAAGTTCATCCGGCCTACGTACGGGTCGGAAAGGGTCTTGAACACGTGCGCGGCGACTTCGCCACCGGTGGTGATATGCATCTCGGAGCCGTCCACCGTGGTGAGCGGTCCGTGCGCGGTGGGTTCGGGGAAGAACGTCACGATGTCGTCGAGGAGGTCTTCGACTCCCTGCATCGCGGTGACCGAGCCGACGAAGACGGGTATGAATATCGACTGCGCGATCGCCTTGTCGAGAAGCGTCTCGAGCTCCTCCTGGGTGAGGCGCTCGCCCTCGAGGTACTTCATCATGAGGTCGTCGTCGGCCTCCGCTACGAGTTCGCACAGCTTGTCGCGCGCGGACTCGGCGGCATCCTTGAGATCGGCGGGGATCTCGAGGACCTGTTCCTTGTCCTCCTCGTGGTGATACGCCTTCATGCGGATGATGTCGATGACCCCGCGGAAATCCTCCTCGGCGCCGAGCGGTATCTGGACAGCGCCCACGCGGTGGCCGAACGCTTCCTCGAGCGACTTCATCACGGCCGCGAAGTCGGCGTGCTCCTTGTCCATGCGGTTGATGAAGATGGCCTTGGCGATGCCTATCTCCGTGGCGAGCTTCCAGAGCTTGCGCGTCTGCACCTGGGGACCGGCAACGGCATCCACCACGAACAGCGCCATCTCCGCCGCCTCCATGCCGGCGATCGCGTCGCCGATGAAGTCGGCATAGCCCGGGGTGTCGATGATGTTGACTTTCACACCGTTGTGCTCAAGGGGGGCGAGCGCGAGATTGAGCGTGATCTTGCGTTTGACCTCTTCGGCCTCGTAGTCGAGGTTCGAGTGGCCTTCAGCCACGCTGCCGAGGCGCTTCGTCTGTCCTGCCATGAAGAGCATCGCCTCGGCGAGCGACGTCTTACCGGCATCTCCATGGCCAAGCAGGACGACGTTGCGGACCTTGTCGGTGCTGGGTGCTCCCATGAGCATCGCCTCCTCGCACAACACACGGACGGGCCTATCGTGCAGATAAGGCCGGACCCGTGGTGCCCGTGCGCCGCGGGAGGCGACGACGGCCCGAATCAGGGCCCGGTGCACACATCCCGCCTCCGCCGGTACCGACGGTGACGTGATGCTCACGATAGCATATGGAGGCGGGGCGAAAAGCGGCTCTCTCGCGCTGACGTGCCGGGTGGTCACTGCTAGAATGAACCGGTCATGTCCCAGGGGATCTCCGGCAAGCGCCGTGGATGTCTTCCGTATCGTCCGGGGGCGTGGCCATACACGAGGAGGATCCGATGCACGAATCTGCCGTGAAGGTCGCCGGTACCGAGAAGGCCGTGATGGTCACGTCCAAGGGCACGGTCACGCTGGAGTTCTATCCCGATGATGCGCCCAACACCGTGGCGAGTTTCATCGAGCTCGCCGAATCGGGTTTCTATGACGGGCTGAAGTTCCACAGGGTCATACCGAGGTTCGTCGCGCAGGGCGGGGATCCGCTGACGCGCGACATGTCGCCGCAGGAGGTCATCGCCGGAGGCCGCGGCGTGGGTACGGGTGGTCCGGGGTGGAACCAGCGGGCCGAGTTCAACAGCAGGCCGCACGAGACCGGGACGCTCTCGATGGCGCGGGCCCAGCACCCGGACTCGGCCGGGTCACAGTTCTATATCTGTCTTGCGCCCCAGCCGGCGCTCAACGGCCAGTACACGGTCTTCGGTCGTGTGGTGGACGGGATGGACGTGGTGATGGGCATCGCGGTGGGTGACCTTATCGAGTCGGTCACGATCAACCGCTAGGAAGGGGAGCGCAGTGGACGAGGCCCGCCTGGCGGCAGGAGAGAAGGCGTACGCGGCGCAGGACTGGACGGTGGCCGCCCGGGAGTTCCTCGGCGCCGCCGCGGGGGCTGTCGAGGGCAGCGGCTATGCGTTCCACCGTGCGGGGAACGCGCTCATGAAGCTGAGGCGCATCGAGGACGCGTGCGCCGTCTATGAGCGTGCGCTGGGGGATTCCGGTTACCAGGATGCGGCTGCTGTGGCCCGCAACCTTGGAACGGCACGGATGTCCCTCGGGCAGCATGATGAAGCCGCGCGCGCGTTCGAGCGAGCGCTTGCGGGGTTCGACGAGGCGTCGCGGCACAAGGCGCTGCAGGGTCTTGCCGGAGCGCTCTACGAGATGGGCAGGATCGAGGAGGCCGCCGAGATGTACCGGCAGGCCGCGATCGATCCACGCAACCCCGTCCCGGGGAAGGCGCTCAACAATCTCGGGCTGTGCTTCATGGCGCTCGATCGGCCCGAGGACGCGGTGGAGGCGTACCGCGCTGCGGTGGAGGTTGCCGGCTACCAGGGCCGCGGACGCGCTGCGGCGAACCTCGGGATGGCGTATGCGGCGCTCGGCATGCACGACCGTGCCGTGGCTTGGTTCGAGCGGGCCCGTGCCGAGTTCGGGCACGAGTTCTCACCGCAGGTGGAGGCCGCGTACCGGGCGAGCAAGGCGGCAAGGACCCCCGCCGAACGGGTGGAGGGGTGGTCGACCGGTGAGATGCCGCCGGTCGCGCAGGTACGACCGGCCGTGGGCATCTTCGAAGACGACGGCGGTGGGGCCGATGATGGCGACACGCAGTTCTTCACGATGACCGACGAGGAGATGCGCGCTGCCGACCGCGAGGCCCGGCGGCTCGACCGCGCGGCGAAGCGCGAGAGCAAGCCGGTGTGGGTGAGCATCCTCGTGTGGGGTGCGGTCGCCGTCGTGGTGGCTGGCCTCCTCGTGGGAGCGTATCTCCTCGGCTTCGGCTATCCCACGCAGCAGATGACCGTGAACGGGGCGCTCGGAGCTTACTCGGCCGGTGAGGCGGTGGACCCCTACTGGGTAGCGGTTCCGGCTGCCGATGTCGACAAGGCGATGTCGAGCCTGCCTCCGGCGTGGCAGTCGTACACCGTGGGCGCGATCGAGCGTTCGGCGCGGGCGTCGGCCGTCGAGGTTTCCATCGTCCACGAGCAGGGCGGCGAGATCGCATACCAGTTCTCGCTCGCACGTGAGGGTGTGGGCTGGAAGATCAACGGTGTCGTCACGGCGTTCGATTCCATGGAAGGCGGTATCTGACCTTCTTCTCTTCCGGCGGCTGCGCAGGAGAACGCGGCCCTTTGGTCGAATCATTGTTGGAATAGCCTGACAAGGGCTTGGTAGTCATCTAACGAAGGAGCGGGCGTGGATCAGAAGACCTACTGCATGATCAAACCCGACGCCGTCGCGCGGGGCCTCATCGGCCGCATCGTGGGACGCTTCGAAGACGTGGGACTCGTCGTTGAGCGGATGGAGCTCGGGGTGG
>DSAI01000208.1 GCA_011372845.1 Actinomycetota bacterium | reverse complement strand
GGGCGCTACCTTCGTCTCCCGATCGACCGGATCGCCGAAGGCGACTTCGAAGAGGAATGGTTCCCGGACGACCGGCCACTTCCGCCAGGCGTGGAGTAGGAACGCCAGCAGGGCCACCCGGAGGTGGCCCTGTCTTCACTCCTGGTCCGCGTGCCGAACGCCTACGGCTTCCAGACCTCCCACACGTGACCGGTGAGGTCGTCGGTGGGCTTGAGAGTGGGGTCACCCGGCTGCCAGCCGGACGGCATGACCTCGCCGGTGGCCTGCTGGTGCTGGTACGCCTTGATCTGGCGGATGAGCTCGTCAGGGTTGCGCCCCACAGGAGGCGTGAGGACCTCCATCGCCTGGATGACGCCCTCGGGGTCGATGATGAACCGGCCGCGCACGTCCACTGCGCCGTTGTACACACCGTACTGCTCGCCGATCTTCCCGCCACCGTCAGAGAGCATCGGGAACGCGACCCCGCCATCGACCATCTTGGAGAGCTCGGTCTCCTGCCACACCTTGTGCGAGTGGACGCTGTCCACACTGAAGGACAGCACCTCTACGCCGAGCTCCTTCATCTCAGGGTACTTCTTGGCGACCGCCGAGAGTTCGGTCGGTCAAACGAAGGTGAAGTCGCCCGGATAGAAGCACAGAACGACCCACTTGCCGCGATAGTCGGAGAGTTTGAACTTGCCGAACTTGCCGTCCAACAGCCCGCTGGCCTCGAAGTCAGGGGCTTCCTTGCCGACGAGGATACTCATACGCGTCATCTCCTTCTCATCCGTTGCCGCAGGTGCGGCATGGTTGCCACGACCGTTGTGCCACCGGCAGGGATACCCCGCCGGGAGATACCGTGATGCGTCTCAGGACCCGCCATCACCCGTCCGAACCTTCTCGTGCGCGGCGCACTCCCCGCACACCCCCTTGATCTCCAACCGTACCGAGGTGATCTCACCGATGCCGGGAAGACCCGATGGGACCTCAGGCTCGCCGAGGTCGCCAGCGTCCAGGTCGAGGATCCGGCCGCATTCCGTGCACACGAAGTGGTGATGCATCGAGGAGTCCGGATCGAACCGCGCCGCGCCCGGCGCGGCGATGCGCTCGATGAGCCGCCTAGCGGCCAACGTGGTGAGGGTGCGGTACACGGTGTCGCGCGAGATCGTAGGGACACGCTCACGGACGGCACGGAACAACTCGTCCGCATCGGGATGATGCGTGGCCGAGGCAAGCTCCCTGATGACCTCCAGACGCTGGTGCGTCATGCGGAGACCGTCGGCGCGAAGGGCATCAGCGAAGGCTTGCTCGCGCTCGTGTGTGGATTCGGGTATCGCATCCATAACGTATCCTTATTGCTGGCATGTCCTACATAGGATTGTAACGCAACAAGTATACCCGATGCCGACCTTCCTCTAACCGGTCTCACGGCTCTGCTCTGGCACAGCGTGTGCTATCCATCGACAGAACGGTGCCCGCCTCACGACCCTGGAGCCGCAATGAGACCGACACCCCGTACCATCCTCGCCATATCCGCCGTGCTGATCGTCGGCGTGGCGTACGTGATAGCCAACACGCTGTCAGCCAACGCCCCCGGCACCACCAAGACCGAGGGTGCGAAGATCACCTACATCATCTCGGAGGCGGAAGCCGCAGCGACCACCGACATCCCCATGCGGTTGCTCGAAGGCTCGGATGCCGCACACGAATCTGCGCACATCTTCGACGCCATCTCCGGCGTACAGGGAGCTGCATCGGCCACGCTCGACACGGAGACGCTGGTGCTCACGGTGGCGTACGACCCGGCCATCCTCGATCCAGCCGAGGTCCAGCGCACGCTGGCGGCGGTGGGGTACACCCAGCCCACGGTGGCGGACACCACACCGGCCGAGGTCTCCGCCGATGGGAGTGCGCAGAGCATCACGATCGCCGACAACGGCTCCGGGCTGGTCCCCAACATCATCAGCGCGCAGGCCGGTCTTCCGCTTACGATGACCTTCGGGCCGGATACGGAGTGCCGGACCTCGGTCGTTCTCCCCGCCCTTGGCGCCTCGGCAGAGATCATGGACGGCGGGATTATCGAGCTCGCGGCTCTTGAGCCGGGCACCTACGAGATCCTGTGCGGAGCCGGCGGCAACGAGGGCATGCTCATCGTCCAGTGACGGACGCGGCTCACCGCTCGCCGCGGACCCAGCGATCGATCCACCACGCCGCCGAGCGGTTCATCTCGGCCATGAACGCCGAGGCGAACTTGCGGCGGTAGACCGCCTGGGCGTAGTCGGTCACACCCGCCGGAAGTCCCGGCGGTGCGTGCAGCTCACCCAGTTCGCGGGTGACCTCGGCGACCTCGGCATCCGTCATGCGCCGGTAGCGGTCGCGGTGGATGAGATTCCGCCCATAGCGGCCGATGGGCTCCCGGCGCTTGCGCGGGCGCCCGAAGCACACCATCGCCGCGGGGAACGTATGGGCCGGAAGCTCCAGCAGGTCGGCGACCTCCTCGCCGTTCTCGATGATGTCGCCGATGTAGCACGATTCGATGCCGAGCGACTCGGCGGCGATCACGGCCGTCTGCGCCGCGATGATCGCGTCGGCGCACGCCAGCATCAGGTCGCCGGGCCCCACGGCCGACCTGTGCGCCTCGGCGTCCACCTCGGCGACCGGGCTTGCCGCGAACAGATCGGTCCACTTCTGCCAATCGGCCACGAACAGGAGCACCCACGGCGCCGTGGCGATGAAGGGCTGGTCGTCGCAGAGGACTGCGAGCCGCTCCTTGATCGACGGGTCCTCCACATCGATGACCGAGTAGAGCACCATGTTGCCCCCCGTGGGCGCGCGGAGCGCAGCGTGCAGGATCGCCTGCCGCTCATCGGCCGTGACCGGAGTGGGGTCGTAGGTCCGTGTGGATGAGCGCCGCGCGATCACTTCCAGGGTCGGGTTCGTGAGCGGTCCCGGCTTCGTGACGTCCATCCCGCTCACCTCACCGCGTCGCGCACGATAGGACACGTCATGCAGTGTCCTCCGCCCCTGCCCTTGCCCAGCTCGGACCCCTCGATCTCGAGAACCTCGATTCCCGCGGCGCGAAGCTTCGCGTTGGTGTGCACGTTCTTGGAATACGCCACCACCACGCCGGGCTCGAGCGCGACCACGTTGTTCGCGTCGTCCCACTGCTCCCGCGCCGACTGGAACCGGTCGCCACCCGTCTCTATCGTTCGGACACGCGCCACGCCGAGCGCGTCGGCGCACGCCTCGAGCACGCCGATCTCCTCGGCTACCTCGAACTCGTCAGGACGGGAGCCCGGTCGCACGCTGAAGACCTGCATATCGTCGATGACCGGCGGGAAGATCGTCACGGCGTCGTGGTCCACGAAGGTGAGCACCGTGTCCAGGTGCATGTACGCGCGCTGCTGGGTCATGCGGCAGACGATGACACGCTCGGCTTCGCCCGCCTCGAACAGCGCCGAGGCGACATGCTCCACCATGCGCCCTGTAGAGCGCTCGCCCAGGCCGATCAGGACCGTCCCGTTGCCGATGGGCATCACGTCCCCGCCTTCGAGCGACGAGCCCTGGCTGAAGTCCTCAAGCGGGAAACGAGCCGTGTCCCCAGACGGCGGATACCAGAACCGGAACCCTGTCGCGGCGAACCGCGGGTGGAATCGGTAGATCAGTGAGACGAGGACGACCTCCATGCGCCGGGCTGCCCAGAAGAGCGGCGGAAGCACCACGCCGCCGTACAACCACGCGCTCGAGTCACGGGTGAAGACGGTGTTCGGCAGCGGGGGCAGCACGAAGCTGTCCGGGTCTGCGAGGACTGCGCCGAGCGACCGTCTCCGCAACGACGCCAGGTCCACACCCTCGATCTCCGAGCCGAGCAACCCGCCCACGAGCACCTCGGCTAGCCGGGCCGCGTCCAGCTGCCGGAGGTACGAGCGAAGCTCGGAGACGAGCGAGAGGCCCACAGTGTACGAGGAGACCGCGCTGGAGACAGCCTCGTCACGAGCCTCGGCGGAGGCTTCGAACGCGTCGGCGAGCATCTGCTGCAGATAGAGCACCTCGACGTCCCGCGACCGCAGCAGCTCCACGAACGCATCGTGCTCGGCGGCGGCGCGCTCCACCCACACCACGTCGTCGAAGAGGAAGTCGGCACGGTTCTCGGGTGTGAGCCGCTCGAGCGCGACCCCCGGCCGGTGGACGAGCACGGTGCGCAATCCGCCGACCTCGGAGTAGACGCCCGGTACGAGTGGCTCCATCACGACCTCCTCGGCGAAACGGTCTTCCTCGGTTACTATGCCACGAGGCGTGGCTGCTGGCATCGGGCTTGCACCTCGACGCCGGGTACGCCGCTTTCGAAAGGCACCGCATGACCGGGCACCGCGAGAACGAACCGCTGGCACGGCGACCGCTCTGGCCGCTGGCCGGCGTGCGCATGCAACTCGTGGCGGGAGCGGTCATGTGGCTGATCGGAGCCAGCATCCTGCTCGTCCGCGGCGCCGGATACATCCAGGGCCGCTCCTGGCACGCCTGGGCGCTCGCCGCCGGCCTCGCCCTCGGTGTCCTGAAGTCGCGATACATGCTCGAGGGGGTAGCCGAGCGTGCCGTCGATCGTATCCACGCGCGAGGTCGTGCGTGGCTGCCGAGCTTCTTCTCGCTCCGCTCCTGGGGTTTCGTCGCACTCATGATGGGCGGCGGGATGGCGCTCCGTCGGCTCGTCGTGGCTCCCGATCAGATCGGGGCGGGGATCCTCGGCGCGATCTACCTGGGCGTGGGCGCGGCGTTGCTGCTTGCCGACCGCGTCTTCTGGCATGCCGTGTTCGGCCGCTCGCGGAACGGCGCCGTCACGGGCTGAGAGCCGCAGACGGCCGTCGGCTGTCACGCCTGCTTGAGCTCGATCTCCATCCCATCAGGGTCCGGGAAGAACAACAGCCGCCACCCTCCGGGCATCTCGCGTATGGCTATGTCCTCGCCGATGACGCCCGCCCGGCGCAACTCCTCGTAGGCGGCGTCGATGTCCTGCGTCTCGAACGCAAGGTGCTTGAAG
Organism: Actinomycetota bacterium; assembly: GCA_011372845.1. Classification (GTDB taxonomy): domain Bacteria; phylum Actinomycetota; class Coriobacteriia; order Anaerosomatales; family Anaerosomataceae; genus Anaerosoma. Next base: position 226 of record DSAI01000208.1, on the reverse strand, counting down.
CCGAGCATGCGCTCGGGCAGATCGTGAGCCGGCACCGCGTCGTCGTACGCGAAGAGCTCGATCGCCAGATCGCCGAGGTGCATGAACGAAAGCGTCTTGTCGGCCATCACCCGCTCGTCGCCCTCGGTGAAGCCGAGAGCGCGGTAGAACGACTTGGACCGCTCCAGGTCGCTCACCACGATGCCTACGTGATCCGCCACGAGGTCCATGCGATCACCCGAGCCTT
>DSAI01000036.1 GCA_011372845.1 Actinomycetota bacterium | reverse complement strand
GGAGGCGCCGCGAGCCCGGTCCCGCATGGCGTCGAGGGCTACCAGAGCTCGGGCGCCGCAGAGGCGCTGCTCGCCCGGGCGGGCCTGGACGTCGCAGGCATAGCCGGGCGCGTCCGTGAGCTGGCGGGCAGGTAGCGCGGTACGGCCCGGGGTCCGGGCGTTCACAGGTTCTTCATGCCGGGTGGATAGACTCCGTACCGGAGGTGGCGAGCGGTGTCCCGTGAAGTGCTGGTGGTCGATGACAACGACAAGATCGTCGAAGTGCTCACCGCATACCTCGAGCAAGAGGGGTTCGTCGTGCGCACGGCTTCCGACGGACCATCCGCCGTTGCCGAGGTAGAGCGAGCCGTCCCAGACATCGCGTTGCTCGACGTCATGCTGCCGGGGATCGACGGGATCGAGCTGACGAAGCGTTTCCAGAAGGAGCATGACCTGCCGGTGATCCTCGTCACCGCGAGATCCGATGAGGTCGATCGGTTGATCGGCCTCGAGGTCGGAGCGGATGACTATGTGTCGAAGCCGTTCAGCCCGCGCGAGGTCGTAGCACGCGTGAAGGCCGTTCTCCGGCGTGCAGAGGGATCGCGCTCGGCTGGCGAAGCGCTCCGCCTCGGCGCGCTCATCATCGACCCGAATCGGCGATCGGTGAGCGTGGATGGCGTCGTGGCCGACCTCACGCGGACCGAGTTCGACATCCTCGCTGCGATGGCGGCCCATCCCGGTCGTGTGTACACCCGGCTGCAGCTGCTCGAGATAGCCACAGGCGACACGTTCGAGGGGTACGAGCGCACCATCGACGCCCACGTCAAGAACATCAGGAAGAAGCTCGGCGAGGATTCGAAACACCCACGCTACGTGCACACCGTGTTCGGCGTAGGCTACAAGGTGGAGGCGCAGGAATGAAGCGGTCGAGCCTCATAGTCCAGGTCTTCCTGGCGATCCTGGCCGTGTCGCTTGCGGCGGTACTCGCCTCGGGGCTCGTCACCCGTGGGACGCTCTCCAGCGCCTTCGAACAGTACCTTTCGGGCGGCATGGGTCCGATGATGGGCCCCGGTAGCGGCATGGGGCGTCAGGTGTTCCTGGGAGCGGCCGAGCAGACGTTCCTTGCAGGAGCCGATCGTGGCATCGTCATCTCCGCGTTGGTCGCAGTCGCGCTTGCGGCACTCGGCGCGTGGCTGCTTGCACGCTATCTGGTGCGCCCGTTGCGAGATCTCACGGCCGCGTCGCGTGCTTTGGCGGAAGGCCGCCTCGAGCGTCGAGTTGAAGAGGCCGGACCCGAGGAGGTCGCCGGCCTCGCAGTCGCCTTCAACGAGATGGCCGACTCACTCTCGGAGTCGGAGGAACTGCGCAGGCGCATGGTGAGCGATGTGGCGCACGAGCTCCGCAATCCGATCGCGGCATTGCGGGCCCAGATCGAAGGCATCGCTGACGGGGTGCTGACCGCGGACGAGCGGCAGATCGCCTCACTGGTGGAGGACGTGGGCACGCTGTCCCGCCTCGTGGACGACCTCCAGGAACTGTCGATAGCCGAGGCAGGCCGCCTGCGCTACGAGCGAACGCTCACCGACCTCCGGGACATCGTGCGGTCGGAGGTCGAGCGGGCCGAGGTCGTCGCCCCGGACGGTCTGTCGGTTGCCGCACGCCTGCCTGATCGGGCAGTGCGCGTCAACGCGGACGAGTTCCGCATCGGGCAGGTGGTGAGGAACCTGCTCTCCAACGCGCTACGCCACACCGCCGAAGGAAGCGTGACCGTGGTCGTGGACATGGCCGATGTGGCCCGTGCCCGGGTGTCCGTCACCGACACCGGCGAAGGCATACCCGCCGACGACCTGGCGCACATCTGGGAGCGCTTCTACCGCGCCGATACCGCACGCTCAACGGGCACCGGGGGCACGGGTCTGGGCCTTGCGATCTCGCGGCGCATCATCGAGGACCACGGCGGCAGCGTCTTCGCGAACAGCGCCGAGGGGCAGGGGAGCACGGTCGGCTTCGAGATCCCGCTTGCGGCAGGGGCTCCCGCCGAAGGACGCTAGCTCCGCGCCTCTCCAGTCGTCGGGGTGCCTGCAGCGGCGCGTTCCGCCTGACGACGGGCGATATCGGCCTTGGCCTCGGCCACTGTCTCCCGGAACGCGTCGTCCGCATCCGGGCTCTCCAGGGGTTGGACCTGTACGCCGCGCTCCTCGAGCACGTACAGGACCGCGGCGACCGCCCGCGGCACTGCCGCTTCCACCGGCTCCGAGAGCCCGATCGTGATCTCGGCAGGGCTCATGTCCTGCACCTGGATGCCGATGCAGTCGGCCTCGGGCATGAGGCCGATCAGCTTGGCCGCTTCGAGCACGTCCACGAACCGGATGTCGTGGAGGGAGTGCATCACCTGGTTGGGGGCGAAGTCTTCAGGAGCTATCCGTACCACCGTGCCCGGCGGGTGGCCGCTGCCGTCCATGGCATCCACCACAAGCATGAATTCGACACCCCGGAAGAGGTGCATCATCCCGAGTCCCATGGTCCCGGCGTCCATGATGCGCACGTCGTCGGGGAAGCTGTAGTTCTTCTCGAGTTCCACGGCGACCCGGTTGCCGATGCCTTCGTCGAGCATCAGGACGTTGCCGATGCCGAGCACGAGGATGCGGGGTTCGATATCAGGCACTGTGCGGCTCCCTCTCGGGCGTGACGCCCGTCATGGTCGGCGCGGAGCGAGATCCCACGCAAACCTCCGGTCAAGGGCCGGGCCCCGAAGCGCGCGGCTCCGGGGCCCGGCTGCCCGTGACGGCGACGCCGTCACGCTGTGGCGGAGACTAGTGCTCCGTCTCCTTCCACAGGAAGATGATCTTGCTCGGCGCGAAGTTGTATATGTTTGCGAGGTAAGCATGGATCATCGTGAACACGATGAACACCCACATCATGAGGTAGTGGATGATTCGCATGTTCATGGGGCCGCCTACGAGCTCGGTACCGCCCATGAAGAATCCCCAGTCAGCCGTCGGGCCGTACAGGGCGAAGCCCGTGTAGGCCATCAGGTAGGTGAGAGGCACGGTCGCCAGATAGGCGATCTTCTGCAATGAGCCGTACTTGGCCGAGATGACGCCTTCCTTGCGCAGGAACAGGTAGTACTTCACCGTCTGCCAGAGCTGGTGCCTGTTCTTCTCCTGCGGCAGCCAGTTCTTGATGTCCGTGTCCACCTCACGCGAGCCGAGGTCGGTGGCGGTCTTCACGAAGAAGGCTGCGATGACCCGGAAGGTGAGGTTGATGATGATCACGAACATCGCGACGAAGTGCATGCCGCGGGCTACGCCCATGAAGCCGTCAAAGAACGGATAGTGGATGTAGAACCCGGAGAAGGCGAGCATGATCATGCAGATCAGATTGATCCAGTGCGTGATCACGAACACCAACGGGTGCGCCTCACGATAATGCGCCTGGGACGACATCTACATCACCCCCATGGGTGAGGACATCACAGTCGCTTCCTTGCCGGTCGCCGGTTCAAACACGTGAACCGCACATCCGATTCAAGGATCGAAGCTGTGGGCGATACGAAGCGCCTCGAGCGGCTTCTCCGCGTCTGCGATGGGTGCGCCGATAAGCGCCTGCTCCATCGGGCCGGGCGTGCCGCTGGCGTCACGGGGAGCGATGTCCCACGTGGTGGGAGCGACCACCTGATAGTGATCGATCTTGCCGCCCTTGATGCCGATCCAGTGCGCGACCGAACCGCGGGGGGCCTCCCATGCGCCGACGCCGTCGCCGGTGTTCTTCTCGGCTGCCTTCCAGAAGCTGAGGTCGGTACCCTTCATGGCTTCGACAAGCTCGTTGACCCACACGAGCGCGAGGTCGGCCACGTACGCGGCCTCGAGGTTGCGTGCGGCAACACGGCCGAGCAGGGACACGAGCACCTCAGGCTTGCCGGCGACGTCGAGCGCCTCGAGGGTCGAGTCGATGAGCGCTGCAGGGGTACGAACGCCTGCGGCTCCACCGGTGAGGTCCTTGCCGCCCTTCTCGTGGAGGTACGCGACCACCATGCGGGCGAGAGGACCGGACTCGGTCGACTCTTCCTTGCAGCGGACAGCCTTGCCGTAGGAGTACTTGTCCTCGGTGTTGTATTCGGTGAACTTGACCTTCGTCTCCCCGTCCTTGGGGTTGAGGCCGGTTCCCGACTCGTACCACGAGTGCTCCACGTATTCGGTGACATCGTCGGGGCTGACGTCCTCAAGGGACAGGCCACGACCGAAGCCACGGGGCAGGAAGCGGTTGACCGGGTCGCGGTCGGCTGCTTCGAAGACGCCCCAGCTGAGGAAGTTGCCGGTACCGCCGCCGTACGTCGTCGCATCAAGGATGAACGGCGCGATGGCAAGCGTGTCCGGGATCAGCGCGGTGTCGATGAACTCCTTCACGCGCACGAAGCGGTAAAGGATGTCGTCGAGCTTGTCCACGGTGGGGACGAACGCCGTGCCGCCGGGCACCGATGTCATCGGGTGCGAGAACTTGCCGGCGATGATGGCCACGATCTCGTTGGCGACAGCCTGCACTTCGAGCGCCTCGAGATAGTGCGCAGTGGCGATCAGGTCCAGCTCCGGCGGAAGCACGTAGCCGGGGTGGTCCCAGTAGTGGCCGGTGAAGATGGAGAGCTGGCCGTTCTCCGCGAACGCGGCGAGACGGGCAGCCACGGCGCCGAAATCGGCGGGGCGGGTGCCCGCGGCCTGCGCCAGCGCGTACGTGTCGGCGATGTCCGCGCTAAGCGCGTTGATCGGGTTCACGTAGTCAAGCGCGGCGAGGTGGTAGAACCACAGGATGTGGCTGTGCAGGAACTGTGCGGCCTCGAGCAGGTTGCGCACGAGACGTCCGCCTTCAGGGATCTCGATGCCGAGCGCATCTTCGGTCGCCTGAGCGGACGCGTGACTGTGCGAGATCGGGCAGACGCCGCAGATCCGCTGCGTCACGTAGAACGCGTCTTCGGGGCTGCGGTCGAGCATGACCGTCTCCATGCCACGGTACAGCGTGCCGGAGACCCATGCATCCACGACCTTGTTGTCCTGGACCTCTACCTCCACGCGGAGGTGACCCTCGATACGGGTGACGGGGTCGATAACAGAGCGTGCCACTACTTATCGCCTCCCTTCTTCATCCGCTTGCGGTCATGGACCTTCATGTCCTCCATGGGAGGACCGTCGCCGATGCGGCCGGCGGCCTTCATGCCGAGACCGTGTGCGACGAGGGCCGCGGCAGCGACGCCGCCGACGACAGCACCCACGCTGCCGGGTTGGACGTTGCCGAGGGTGT
>DSAI01000101.1 GCA_011372845.1 Actinomycetota bacterium | reverse complement strand
TCGTTCAGATCCGATGTCGCGAAGCGACCACCGTCAAGCTGCACCATCGGACGCAGGTCCGGCGGGATGACGGGAATCGCCTCGAGAATCATCCACTCGGCACGGTTGTCCGAGTGCAGGAACGCGGAGACGACCTTGAGGCGCTTGATCGCCTTCTGCTTCTTCTGACCCTTGCCCTCGTCGATCTGCTGCTTCAAATCGTCAGACAGGACCTTCATGTCGATCTGGCGGAGCAGGTCCTGGATGGCCTCCGCTCCCATGCCGCCACGGAAGTAGTCGCCGTAGCGGAGCTTCATCTCACGGTAGAGCGTCTCGTCGTTGACGAGGTCCTTGACCGCGAGCTTCTGGAAGCGGTCGAAGGCCTCGCGGAGCAGAGCGCGCCGCTCCTCGAGTTCCTCCTCAAGGTCCTTGATGTCACGCTTCGCTTCGGCTTCGAGCTTCTTGATACGGTCGGCGGGGTCGACCTCCTCGTCGAAGGATTCCCCCTCCTCGGGCTCGAGCTCGCCCTTCGCTATCGCGACGAGACGGTCGCGCTCGGCCTCGATCTGCGCCTTCTCCTCGGCCACGTCGGCTTCGAGGGACTGCACGTCGGATTCAAGCTCATCACGCAGCATCTCAAGATCGGCCTCGCGGTCCTCCTCGTTCACCGAAGTGATGATGGATGACGCAAAGTAGAGCACCTTCTCAAGATCGCGCGGGGCGATGTCGAGCAGGTAGCCCATTCGGCTCGGCACGCCCTTGAAGTACCAGATGTGCGAGACGGGGGCCGCGAGTTCGATATGGCCCATGCGCTCACGGCGCACCTTGGCACGCGTGACCTCCACGCCACAGCGCTCGCAGATGATCCCCTTGAAGCGGATGCGCTTGTACTTCCCGCAGAAGCACTCCCAGTCCTTGGTAGGACCGAAGATCTTCTCGCAGAACAGGCCGTCCTTCTCAGGCTTGAGCGTGCGGTAGTTGATGGTCTCGGGCTTCTTGACCTCGCCGCGTGACCACTGGCGTATCTGCTCCGAGCTGGCAAGCCCGATGCGGAGCTTATCGAAGTTGTTGACGTCGACGTCGAGCAACGTTCATTCCTCCATCCGGTGAGCGCCCCGAGTCGGGCGCCTACCCGTTCGTCCCGACCGGGCCCCTAATCGTCGCCACCAAGGGCGTTGTCATCGTCCCCGCTGAACTCCAGCGAGAGGTCGATCTCCGACGTGTCCAGGTCGTCGAGAGACTCGTCCGACCCGTCGTCCGCGCCACCGCGCCCGCCACCGGGACGCGCGCTTTCCATCCCGGTGAGGTCGAGTCCGAGCTCCTCAGCGGTGCGGAACACGTCGTCCTCGTCCTCTTTGGGCTCTATCTCCTCGCCCGTCTCCGAGACGATCTCCACGTCGAGACACAGCGACTGCATCTCCTTGACGAGGACCTTGAAGCTCTCGGGGATACCAGGCTCAGGGATGTTCTCACCCTTCACGATGGCCTCATACGCCTTCACACGTCCGAGGACGTCGTCGGACTTGACGGTGAGGATCTCCTGGAGCACATACGCGGCGCCATAGGCATACAGCGCCCACACTTCCATCTCACCGAAACGCTGACCGCCGAACTGGGCCTTGCCTCCCAGCGGCTGCTGGGTGATCAGTGAGTACGGGCCCGTGGAACGCGCGTGGATCTTGTCGTCCACCAGGTGCAGCAGCTTCAGGATGTAGATCATGCCGATGGTGACCGGCTGGCGGAACGGCTCGCCGGTACGTCCGTCGAACAGCTGGGTCTTGCCCTCGTCGGAGATCGTAGGCACGACCGGGTCGTAGACGTGCTTGCCGTACCGATCCTTCGCCTGCAGCCTGACGTTGCGGTCGGCCTTGGCGAGCGTTTCGGATATCTCATGTTCCTTGGCGCCGTCGAACACCGGCGTGGCGATGTGGATCGGCCCCGCTATCGGCGCGGTCTGCTTGGCGTCGTCACTCCAGCCCACGCGTGCGGCCCAGCCGAGGTGCGTCTCGAGCAGCTGCCCGATGTTCATACGGCTCGGCACACCGAGCGGGTTGAGGATGATGTCGACCGGCGTACCATCGGCGAGGAACGGCATGTCCTCGACCGGAAGGATCTTGGAGATGACACCCTTGTTGCCGTGACGTCCAGCGAGCTTGTCACCCTCCTGGATCTTGCGCTTCTGGGCGACGTACACCCGGACGAGCTCGTTCACACCCGGGTTGAGGTCATCGCCGTTGTCGCGGCTCATCTTGTGGACAGCGATCACACGGCCGGTCTCGCCGTGCGGCACCTTCAGCGATGTGTCACGCACTTCGCGCGCCTTCTCACCGAAGATCGCGCGAAGCAGCCGCTCCTCCGCCGTGAGCTCGGTCTCGCCCTTTGGTGTGACCTTGCCCACGAGCACATCGCCGGGGAAGACCTCGGCGCCGATGCGGATGATGCCATCCTCATCGAGGTTCGCCAGGATGTCCTCACCCACGTTGGGGATCTCGCGGGTTATCTCTTCCGGACCAAGCTTCGTATCGCGAGCTTCGACCTCATACTCCTCGATATGGATCGAGGTCAGCAGGTCGTCACGAACGAGGCGCTCGGAAAGGATGATCGCGTCCTCGTAGTTGTAGCCCTCCCACGGCATGAACGCCACGAGCAGGTTCTGACCGAGGGCCATCTCGCCAGCCTCGGTGGACGGTCCGTCGGCGAGCACCTGGCCCTCGACGACCTTGTCACCAGTGGCGACAAGCGGACGATGGTTGATGCAGGTCCCCTGGTTCGACCTCGTGAACTTGGGGAGCACGTAACGATCGACACCGTCTTTGGTGGTGACCTCGATCGCCATGCTGTCGACATACGACACGGTGCCAGCACGCCTGGCGATCAGGATCTCGCCAGTGTCGACCGCCGCGCGATACTCCATACCGGTGCCGATCAACGGCGCTGACGGAGTGAGGAGCGGGACCGCCTGGCGCTGCATGTTCGAGCCCATCAGGGCGCGGTTGGCGTCGTCATGCTCAAGGAACGGGATGAGCGCGGTGGCGACCGAGACGATCTGGCGGGCACTCACGTCCATCAGGTCGACGCGCTCGGGCTCCACGTCCTCCGGGTTCCCGCCCTTGGTGAGGCACAGCACGCGCTCATTCAGGAACTTGCCGGTCTTAGGGTCGATCGGCTCCGCCGCCTGGGCGATGATGTAGGCTTCCTCGGCATCCGCCGTGAGGTAGACGATCTCGTCGGTCACCTTGCCCTTGACCACCGTGCGGTACGGCGTCTCGATGAAGCCGTACCGGTTGATACGGGCGAACGTGGCCAGAGAGCCGATGAGGCCGATGTTCGGGCCTTCAGGCGTCTCGATGGGGCACATGCGACCGTAGTGCGACGGATGCACGTCACGCACTTCGAAGCCGGCACGCTCGCGCGACAGACCGCCGGGGCCGAGGGCCGAGACGCGGCGCTTGTGCGTGAGGCCGGAGAGTGGGTTGGTCTGGTCCATGAACTGCGAGAGCTGCGAGGAGCCGAAGAACTCCTTGATTGAGGCCACGATCGGCCTGATGTTGATGAGCGACTGCGGCGTGATCTGCTCCACGTCCTGAGTGGTCATGCGCTCGCGGACGACACGCTCCATGCGCGCCAGACCGATGCGGAACTGGTTCTGGATCAACTCTCCCACGCTTCGCACCCGACGGTTGCCGAAGTGGTCGATGTCGTCGACCTCGTAGCCGCGATCGGCGTCACCGAGCCGGACGGTCTCGAACTTGGCGCGAATCGTGGAAGCGACATCGTCCGTGATGTGCTCGCGGTAGTCCTGCTCCCACAGGCCGACGAGGAACTTCAGCATGCCCACGACGTCCTCGTTCGTGAGCGTGTGGACCTCCTCGGGGATCGACACGTCGAGCTTGCGATTCAACATGAACCGGCCGACCTTGCCGAGATCGTAGCGCTGCGGGTTGAAGAAGAGGCCGTCGAGGAGCGACCGCGCAGACTCCACGTTCGCGGGCTCGCCGGGACGGAGTCGCTTGTAAAGCTCTATCAGAGCCTCTTCGCGGGTGGTCGTGTGGTCGCGTGCGAGCGTCTGGCGCACCACGAAAGTGTCCCCGAGGATGTCGACCATCTCCTCCTCGGTCTCCGCGATTCCCAACGCCCGGATGAGCACCGTTGCCGGCACCTTGCGCTTGCGGTCGACGCGCACGTACGCCTCGCCGAACTGCTTGTCGATCTCCATCGGACGACCGGCTGCCACCCATGAGAACCACGGGCGGCCGATCTCGAACTCCAGCCACGCGCCGCGGCTCGGGATGACCGATCCGACCGCATAGCTCTTGTTGTTACGCACATCCCACTTAAAGTACGCGCCGGGTGACCGCACCAACTGCGATACGACCACGCGCTCGGTGCCGTTGATGACGAAGGTGCCGCGATCGCTCATGAGCGGGAAATCGCCCATGAAGACCTGCTGCTCCTTCATCTCGCCGGTCTCTTTGTTGATGAAGCGCACCTCCACGAACAAGGGCGCCTGGTAGGACATGTCTTTCTCCTTGCACTCCTCCACGGAGTACTTCGCGTCACCGAACTCGTGCGCGCCAAACTCCACCGCAAGCGTGTCGGTGAAGTCGCTGATCGGAGATATGTCCTGGAACGTGTCCTGGAGTCCCTCTTCGAGGAACCATTTGAAACTGTCTGTCTGTATCGCGATGAGATTGGGGACCTCTAGGATCTCTGGGATCTTCGCGAACGAACGGCGCAGGCGAGCACCTGCGGGAACGGGGGAACCTGCTTCGCGCGGCACCAGGTTATTCCTCCTTATACCCGAGCGGCGTACTGAGAGTCGCAAACATTCAGTCTACCGAAGGTGATTCCCCCGGTCAACTAGCGCTTGACGTATCGTGTGCGTCGTGGCCGGCGGCGCTTGAGCGCCGTCGGCCACGAACCTGTCACGGGGCCGTATAGCTCCCCGCTTTGGCCCAGAGCTACTTGACCTCGACGGTGGCGCCGGCTTCCTCGAGCTTGGCCTTGGCCTCGTCGGCCTTCTCCTTGTTCACGCCCGTGAGGACCGCCTTCGGGGCTGAGTCCACGAGATCCTTGGCCTCCTTGAGACCGAGGTTCGAGTCGAGCTCACGCACGACCTTGATGACCTGGATCTTCGTGCCTCCAGCCGAGGCGATGACCACGTCGAAGCTGTCCTTCTCCTCCACAGCGGCGACTTCGCCGGCGGCAGGAGCGGCGGCGGCCACAGGCGCGGCAGCCGAGACACCGAAGACCTCTTCCATCTCCTTGACGAGCTCGGCGAGCTCGAGGGCCGGAGCGGCCTTGACCCACTCGAGGATGTCTTCACGCTT
>DSAI01000028.1 GCA_011372845.1 Actinomycetota bacterium | reverse complement strand
TTCACGCGCTTCTGGCGGGCGGATCCGGCACGTACCCGCGCGAGCGGCGGCCTCGGCATCGGGCTGGCCGTGGTACGCGAGATCGTGGAGCGCCACGGGGGCCGCGTGGGTGCGCATCCGAGCGATCTTGGCGGCGCCGCTTTCGTGGTGCGACTGCCGCTCTGCCGTACCCAGCGGTAGGGTTGTCCGGCGTCCCGAGTCCTGGTACTCTCGGTGCGACCTTTAATACCGGTCCCGTGAGGCCGGCAAGGAAGCCAATCGCATAGCGCGCAGCGCCTCGGCCGTACGGGGTGTGCGCAGTCGAAGCAGCCGCCTTCTTGCCCGCCGCGAGAGGGCGTTTCTGTTCCCTCCGCGGAGCCGGTCACGACGATGAGGAGGTGGCGGGAGTGGGCTATCGGGTGAAGGCCGAGGTGATGGACGCCCAGTCGATGGACCGGGCGCTCACCCGGATCGCGCACGAGATCCTCGAGGCGAACAAGGGGGCCACGGGCATCGCGCTCGCGGGGATCATGACCCGCGGTGTCGATCTGGCGGACCGCCTGGCCGAGCGGATCGAACGCATCGAGGGGACGGCGGTGCCGGTGGGGAGCCTCGACATCTCCTTCTACCGGGACGATGTGGCCATACGTCTCAGTCCCGAGGTGCACACCACGGACATTCCCTTCCCGGTGGAGGAGCACACGATCGTGCTGGTGGACGACGTGCTCTACACGGGCCGCACGATCCGTGCGGCGATGGATGCGCTGATGGACTACGGCAGGCCGGGCTCGATCAAGCTGGCGGTGCTGGTGGACCGCGGCCATCGTGAGCTGCCGATCCGCGCCGACTTCGTAGGCAAGAACGTTCCCACCGCACGCCGCGAACGCGTGAAGGTGCTCCTTGCCGAGCACGACGACCGCGACGCCGTGGTGATCCTCGAGGACGACGGAGAGGGGGAGTAGGCCGCGATGCTCTCCAACAGGCACATCATGACGATGGACGACCTCATCGCCGACGAGGTCACTCTGATCCTCGACACGGCCGAGTCACTCGCCGAGGTCAACCAGCGGCGCATCAAGAAGGTCCCCACACTGCGCGGCCGTACGATCGTGAACCTCTTCTTCGAGCCGTCCACGCGCACACGCACCTCGTTCGAGATCGCCGCGAAGCGCCTCTCGGCAGACGGCATCAACTTCACCGCCTCGGCTTCGGCCACCGCCAAGGGCGAGACGCTCCGCGACACCGCCAGGACGCTCGCGGCGATGTCGTGCGACCTCGTGGTGGTGCGTCACAAGTATGCGGGAGCGCCGCAGATGCTTGCCGAGGTGATGGACTGCTCGGTCATCAACGGCGGCGACGGCATCCACCAGCACCCCACGCAAGCGCTGCTCGACCTCTATACGATGCGGCAGTCGCTCGGCAGGCTTGAGGGGCTTCGGGTGGGCATCGTGGGCGATGTGTGCCACTCGCGCGTGGCCGGGTCGCTGGTGCCCGCACTGCGGATGATGGGCGCTACCCCCGTGATCATCGGTCCGCCCACGCTGATGCCCGCCCGTCCGGACGTGCTGGGCGCTGAGGTGTGCTATGACCTTGACGAGGCGCTGCCCACCCTCGACGTGGCCTATCTGTTGCGGGTGCAGTTCGAGCGCGCGGCCCGCATGCCGTTCCCGAGCAACCGCGAGTACGCCATGCTGTACGGCATGAATGCGGACCGGCTGGCCGCGATGCCGTCACATGCGATCGTGATGCATCCCGGGCCGATGAACCGTGGCGTTGAGATCTCGGCGGACGTGGCCGATTCGCCGAGGAGCGTCATCCTCGGCCAGGTGGAGTCCGGTGTGGCCGTGCGCATGGCCGCGATGTATCTGCTGCTGGGGGGTGCTGAGAGTGGCGCTGCTGCTTAAGGGAGGACGGGTCGTGGATCCCGCTGCCGGCGTGGACGGGGTGCTCGACGTTCTGGTGGAGGACGGCGTCATCGCCGGCGTGGGCGAGGATCTCGAGGTGCCGGGCGCCGAGGTGGTCGACTGCGCCGAGAAGGTGCTGCTGCCTGGGCTGGCCGACATACACGTGCACCTGCGCGAACCGGGACAGGAGTACAAGGAGACTATCGCGAGCGGCACGCGCGCCGCGGCCCACGGCGGGTTCACGGCGGTCGCCTGCATGCCCAACACCTCACCCGTGTGCGACCGCGGGTCGACGGTGCGGTTCGTGATCGAGCGCGCCGAAGAGACCGGCGTGGTGCGCGTGTACCCGATCGGGGCGGTCACGGCCGGACAGGCGGGCGAGCAGCTCGCGGAGATCGGAGACATGGTGGCCGAGGGGGCGGTGGCCTTCTCCGACGACGGCCACGGTATCCAGAGCGCGGGGATGACGCGGGTGGCGATGGACTACCTCAAGCGGTTCGACGTGCCGCTGATAGCCCATTGCGAGGACGAGTCGCTTGCCGCCGGCGGGGTGGTGAACGAGGGCGCGGTGTCCACGCGCATGGGCCTGCCGGGTATCCCCGCCGAGGCCGAGGAGACGATGGTGGCGCGCGACATCGCGCTTGCCGAGCTCACCGGGTGCCGCCTGCACCTCGCGCATCTCTCCACCGCCGACTCGCTGGAGCTGGTGCGGCGCGCCAAGGCGCGCGGGGTAGCGGTGACCTGCGAGGTCACGCCACACCATCTGTTCCTCGATGAGGACAGCCTGGTCACCTATGACACGAACCTCAAGATGAACCCGCCGCTCAGAACCCCGGCTGACCGTGAGGCGATGGTCGAGGGCCTGCTCGACGGTACGGTGGACTGTGTCGCCACCGACCACGCGCCTCATGCGGTGCACGAGAAGGAGCTCGAGTTCGAGCTGGCGCCCAACGGCACCACGGGTCTGGAGACGGCGCTCTCGCTGGTGAACACCCATCTGGTGGCCACCGGCAAGCTCGACTGGGTCGGCGTGTGCTGTGTGATGTGCCACAACCCGCGCGCCGTGGCGAACCTCCCCGAGATGCGCCTGGAGGCCGGCTTCCCGGCCGACATCACCGTGGTGGATCCCGAGGCGCGCGTGGATGTGACGCCCGGATGGTTCGTGTCCAGGTCGCGGAACTCGGCATTCTCGGGCGCGAGTCTCCTCGGCCGGGCGAGCGACGTGCTCGTTGGCGGCTCGTGGGTGGTCCGCAAAGGGAAGGTGGTCGTGTAGTGGCACAGCAGCCGGAACAGGCGCGGAAGCCGGCGCTCCTGGCGCTCGAAGACGGCACGTCCTTCCGGGGATGGAGCTGCGGGGTGGCGGGGGAGAGCACGGGTGAGATCGTGTTCAACACCTCGCTGGGCGGCTATCAGGAGGTCATGACCGATCCCTCGTACGCCGGGCAGATCGTGACGATGACCGCGCCGCATATCGGAGTGTACGGCACCAACGCCGCCGACATGGAGTCGCGCGGGGTGTTCGCCGCCGGGTTCGTGATGCGCAGCATGTCGGACACCGCGTCCAACTGGCGCTCGGAGGAGACGCTCGGCGAGTTCTTCGTGCGGCACGGCGTGGTCGCGATCGACGGTGTGGACACCAGACGGCTCACCCGCCATGTGCGCGAGCGTGGCGCGATGCGGGCGGTGCTCTCCACCGAGGACCTCGATCCCGCGTCGCTGGCCGCCAAGGCCGCTGCGGCGCCCGGGCTTGTGGGGCGCGATCTCGTTGCCGAGGTGGCGGTCACCGAGCCCTACGTATGGGGCGTGCGCGGGCCGTGCGCGGGCGGCGGCGTGCCGGTGGATACCGGCGTCCTGCCGGTGAGGCCGCGCTACCGTGTGGTGGCGTTCGACTCAGGCATCAAGTTCAACATCCTGCGCCAGCTTTCCGAGGCAGGGTGCGAGGTCACGGTGGTCCCACCCACGATGAGCGCCGTCGAGGCTCTGGCGCTCGAGCCGGACGGTGTGTTCTTCGCCAACGGTCCGGGCGATCCCGCGGCGGTGACGTACCTGTACGAGACGCTCCGGGAGGTCCTCGGGCAACGGCCCGTCTTCGGCATCTGCCTGGGACACCAGATGCTCTCGCTCGCGCTCGGATGCTCCACCTTCAAGCTCAAGTACGGACACAGGGGAGGCAACCAGCCGGTGATGAACCTGCTCACGGGCCGTGTGGAGGTGACCAGCCAGAACCACGGGTTCTGTGTGGACTACGGCTCGATCGGGCCGCTGGTGCCGGAGATGAGCGACGGTCTCACACACGACCCGGGCGACCTCGGTGCGTGGGTGCGCGCAGGCGTGGCTCCGGTGGTGCGTTCGGAGCGGTTCGGGCCGGTGCAACTCACGCATGTGAACCTCAACGACATGACGGTGGAAGGCGTTCGCGCCCTCGAGATCCCGGCCTTCTCGGTGCAGTACCACCCCGAGGCGGCGCCGGGTCCGCACGATGCGCGGTATCTGTTCGGTGCCTTCATCAGGCTCATGGATGGAGACGACGACATCTACACGACGAGAGACGGGGAGTGACAGTGGTGCGTACGGTCCTGCTACCGGTCGATTTCAGTGATGACAACCCGTTGATCCTCGCGTTCGCGCGGGGTCTGTCGGCGCTCGGTGTGCGTCACGTGATCCTCGGGCATGTGGTGGAGGCGTCGGGGCTGGAGGGCCCGGTGATCGCGCGCAAGGTCGACGAGGCGCGCGACCGGCTGCTGCTGGAGTACGCGTCGGAGCTCTCGGCAGCGGGCCTGAGCGTGGAAGTGCAGGTGGTCACCGGCGATCCGGTGGAGGAGCTGAGCGCGCTTGCGGCCGAGACGCACGTGGATGCCGCAGTGTACGGCTCGCACGCCAAGTCGGTGGCCGGCCAGCTGTTCGTGGGCTCCGTGTCCGACCGCCTCATGCGCGAGGCCACCATCCCGCACCTGGTGGTGAGATTCGACCTGCTCCGCAACCATGCCGACCCGGCATCGCTGCTGCGGCGGTTTGGCGAGAAGCTCGTGTTGGCCACCGACTTCTCGCTCTCGGCTGCCCATGCGTTCACCTTCACGGTGGAACTGCCTGCAGGCGCGGTGAAGCACGTCACGCTCCTGCACGCCATCGACCCGGCGCTGACCGGGGAGAAGCTGCGCCGGGTCGAGGAAGGCGCCGAGTTCCACTTGAAGAACCTGCAGGCGATGTGCACGCAGAAGAAGATGCCGTCGAGCGTATCGATCCGCGTGGGCACGCCGGTCCACGCCGTGCTCGACGAGATCGGCGAGCGTCGTGCCAGCGGGGTGATCGTTGGCACGCGCGGCCGCAACGCCGTTCAGGAGATGCTGATGGGGAGCGTGTCCATGACGCTCATGCGACAGGCCAGCTGTCCCGTGCTGATCGTGCCGTGACGCACCACCGCACCGGCCGCACC
>DSAI01000201.1 GCA_011372845.1 Actinomycetota bacterium | reverse complement strand
CCCGTGGTCGAGGTGACGGCCGGCACTCACGTGCTCGAGCTCTGGCACGGGCCCACGAGCGCCTTCAAGGACATGGCGCTCCAGTGCATGCCGCTGTTCTTCTCAGAGGCGGTCGACGCGATGCAGTCCTCGGGCGAGATCGCCGATGACTTCCTCATCCTGGTGGCGACCTCGGGTGACACAGGCAAGGCCGCCCTCGAAGGCTTCGCTGACCGTGCCCACACCGGGATCGTCGTGTTCTATCCCGATGGCGGCGTGAGCGACATCCAGCGCCTGCAGATGGTGACCCAGCGCGGGGAGAACGTGGGAGTGTTCGGTGTTCGCGGGAACTTCGACGACTGCCAGACAGCCGTGAAGGCGGCGTTCAACGATGATGCGTTCGCCACGGAACTCCACGAGCGTCACGGGCTCCGGCTGTCTTCCGCCAACTCCATCAACTGGGGCCGTCTGCTCCCGCAGATCGCGTACTACGTGAGCGCTTATGCGGACATGGTCGCTTCCGGCGGCGTGAAGCCTGGCTCGCCCATGGACGTGTGCGTACCAACGGGCAACTTCGGCAACATCCTCGGCGCCTACTACGCCAAGCGTGCCGACGTGCCGATCGGACGTCTGCTCTGTGCGAGCAACGAGAACAACGTGCTCACCGACTTCATCGCCACCGGCACCTACGACATCTCGGGACGTGAGTTCGTCACCACGCCGAGCCCGAGCATGGACATACTCATATCAAGCAACCTGGAGCGCCTGCTCTACCACCTCGCGGGCCCTGAGGCCGTGCGCGAGTGGATGGCCGAGCTTGCCGCCAACCGCACATTCACGGTCGACCGCGAGACCTTCGCAAAGGTGCGCGAGCTTCTCGTCGCCGACTGGGCGAGCAACGACGAGAGCCTGTCCACCATCGCGCGCGTCTACCAGGAGCACGGCTACCTCATGGACCCGCACACGGCGGTGGCGTGGGAGGTGGCCGAACGGCTCCGTGGCTTCGATCCGGTGCTCGTGGTCTCAACGGCGCATTGGGCCAAGTTCGGCGCAGACGTGCTCAAGGCGCTCACCCGCACCCCCTACGATCAGGCACTCCCACCGGAGATGCAGGGCATGAGCGGTCTCCAGATGCTCGGGATGGTTGGAACGCTCGCCCCCGTAGCCACCGGCGTTCCGGACCCCCTTGCGAACCTGGCCCGGCAGACGCCACGCTTCGATGGAGTGGTGGACGCGGGCAAGGACGGCGTGGAGGACGCGGTGCGGGAGTGGTTGGCGCGGTAGCGGCAGTCCCACGCCTGAAGCGCGTCAGGATGATGGCCGCCGGTGGGGCGGACGCGTGACACGACACCGGCCTCAGCCTACTCTGGTGAGCATGAGCAGCCTCCACCCACTGAGCCACGATGTCCAGCTTGGGACGATAGCCGATCCACGGCGCCTCGCGATACTGCGCATGCTCATGACCAGACCCATGACCATCACGCAGATCGGCGAACGAGTCGGGAGGCATCCAGCGTGGGTGCGCCACCACGTGCAGGTACTCGTAGCCGCAGGCCTGGTGCAGTTGGTGGAAGAACGAGTCGTGCGCAACTACACCGAGAAGTACTACGGAGCCACCGCGAACGCGTTCGAGGCCCATGTGATCATCACGCCGGAATCCGGTGGATCGAGAACGCTGGTGGCCCTTGGGAGCCATGATCTGGGGCTGGATCTCCTCGGCGAAGAGATCGAAGATGTACACGTGGATCTGGTGAGCGTGCCCGTTGGAAGTCTTGATGGACTCGTAGCGCTCAGGCAGGGGCTGTGCGACGTGGCCGGGTGCCACCTGTTCGATGACGCCGCAGGCGAGTACAACACGCCCTTCCTGAAGCACTTGTTCCCCGACATCCCGGTCCTCGCCGTGACGCTCGCCCACCGCGAGCAGGGCCTGATCACAGCCCCGGGCGATCCTCAGGGCATCGGCCGGATCGCGGACCTCACACGTCCGGGGATCCGGTTCGCCAACAGGAACGCAGGGTCTGGCACCCGGGTCTGGTTCGACGCCGAACTGCGAAGACGGAACGTGGCGACGGAAGAGATATCCGGATACGACTCATCCTACGGCACACACACCTTGGCGGCCTCGGCCGTCGCCTCGGGCCGCGCCGACGCCGCCATCGGCCTGCGGGCTGCGGCCGAGCAGCTCGGCCTGTCGTTCCAACCGCTGTTCATGGAGCGCTACGACCTAGTAGTGCGACGCGAGGACCTGGATGATGATGCCGTTGCCGCTCTGTTATCGCAGTTGTCCACCCGCGCGCTCCGGAGAGCGCTCGGCACACTGGCGGGCTACGACACAGCGCACACGGGCGAAGAGATCGGGTGATGGTCAGGCGCGCGACCGCTCCCGGAGACACGAAGGGCGCCCGTGGGCGCCCTTCGGTCGTCATGCCTGAGTGCCGGTCGCGGCTCTACAGCAGCGGCAGGTACGCCTCGAGTTCGTAGGGGGTGACACGGGTGTGGTAGTCCATCCACTCCGCCCTCTTGTTGCGGAGGATGTACTCGAAGACCTGGTCGCCGAGCGCCTCGCGCACCAGCTGGCTCTTCTCCATCTCCACGATCGCCTCGTCCAGGTCACCCGGCAGCATGCCGATTCCGCAGGCATCGCGCTCCGCGGGTGACATCTCGTAGACGTCGTCGGTGACGTCGGCGGGCAACTCGAGGCCCTTCTCGATGCCGTCCAGGCCCGCCGCCAGCATCACCGCGAAGGCGAGGTACGGGTTGCATGCGGGGTCGGGCGAGCGAAGCTCCACCCGCGTGGCGTTCTCCTTGCCCGGCTTGTACATCGGCACGCGAACGAGCGCCGAACGGTTCCGGTGAGCCCAGCAGATATACACCGGAGCCTCGTAACCCGACACGAGGCGCTTGTAGCTGTTCACCCACTGGTTGGTGATCAGGCAGGTCTCGCGTGCGTGCGCGAGGATCCCGGCGATGTAGCTCTTGGCCGTGGCCGAGAGGTGGTAGGGATCGCTGCCGTCATAGAACGCGTTCCTGCCGTCCTTGAAGAGCGACTGGTGCACGTGCATGCCGCTTCCCGCCTCGCCGTAGATCGGCTTGGGCATGAACGAGGCGTAGACGCCGTTCTGCTGCGCCACTTCCTTGACGACCACGCGGTACGTCATGACGTTGTCGGCCATCACGAGCGCCTCGGCGTACCGAAGGTCGATCTCGTGCTGGCTCGGGCCCACCTCGTGGTGGCTGTACTCCACCTGTATGTTGAACCGCTTCAGCATCCGCACCGTGTCCTTGCGCAGATCGACCGCAAGGTCGCGCGTGGTCTGGTCGAAGTACGTTCCCCGATCGAGGACCTCGGTGCCCTCGGCGTCCTTGAAGTAGTAGTACTCGAGCTCAGGACCAACATAGAACGTGTAGCCCATCTTCGCCGCGCGCTCGAGTTGCCGCTTCAGCACATAGCGCGGGTCGGCCTCGTAGGGCGTGCCGTCGGGCCGCACGATGTCGCAGAACATCGTGGCCACCGCTTGACCGCTCTGCCGCCACGGCAGGATCTTCAGCGTGGTGGGGTCGGGGTACGCGATCATGTCCGACTCCTGGATGCGTGCGAACCCCTGGATGGAGCTGCCGTCGAAGCCCATCCCCTCGGTCATCGCGTTCTCCAGCTCCTCCACGTCCATCGTGAAGCTCTTGAGAAAGCCCAGGACGTCAGTGAACCAAAGGTGGATGAACTCTATCTTCTGGTCCTTGATCTTCTGAATGACATCGTGCCGTAACTCCTGCGGCATGACCCCTCCTCGACGGACGCATGGAATCGTCTGCGGAAACACTCTCTCAACGTCTCTCGCATCCTGAACACAATACGCTACACTTGCCGAAATCTAAACGCACCATCGCTGAAGAAGGGGGCTTTTCGATGTCTGGGTACGCAACCGAGTTCATGGATGCGGTCCGTGCGAAGAACTCGGGAGAACCGGAGTTTCTGCAGGCCGTCGCCGAGGTCGTCGATTCGTGCAGCGTCGTGCTCGACCGCAATCCGCAGTTCCGCGATGCAAAGATCCTCGAACGCATGGTCGAGCCCGAGCGGGTCATCATCTTCCGAGTACCGTGGCAGGACGATGCCGGCGAGTTCCACGTCAACCGCGGTTACCGCATCGAGATGAACAGCGCGATCGGCCCCTACAAGGGCGGCCTTCGGTTCCACCCCTCCGTCAACCTCGGCATCCTCAAGTTCCTCGCCTTCGAACAGGTCTTCAAGAACGCGCTCACCACGCTCCCGATGGGCGGCGGCAAGGGTGGCAGCGACTTCGATCCCAAGGGCAAGAGCGACTCCGAGGTGATGCGCTTCTGCCAGAGCTTCATGACCGAACTGCAGCGCCATATCGGGCCGGACACGGACGTCCCCGCCGGCGACATCGGCGTGGGCGGTCGCGAGATCGGCTTCATGTTCGGCCAGTACAAGCGCCTGCGCAACGAGTTCACGGGCGTACTGACCGGCAAGGGTCTGGACTGGGGCGGTTCGCTCATCCGTCCCGAGGCCACCGGCTACGGCTGCGTCTACTTCGCGGCCGAGATGCTCGCCACGCGCGGCGACTCGTTCGCCGGCAAGACCTGCCTCGTCTCCGGCAGCGGCAACGTGGCGCAGTACACCATCGAGAAGATCCTCGACCTCGGCGGCACGGTCGTCACCGCATCGGACTCCGGCGGCTTCATCCACGATCCGGCCGGCATCGACCGCGCCAAGCTCGCCTACCTCATGGAGCTCAAGAACGTGAAGCGTGGCCGCATCTCCGAGTACGCCGAGAAGTATCCGTCGGCCACGTACGTGCCCGTCGACGCCTCCCTCGACCACAACCCGCTGTGGGCCGTCACGGCCGACTGTGCGTTCCCGTCGGCGACGCAAAACGAGATCAACGGCGTGGACGCTGAGAACCTGATCGCCAACGGCGTGCAGCTCATCGCCGAGGGCGCCAACATGCCCTCAAGCCCCGATGCCGCGCACGCGTTCATCCAAGCGGGCATCATGTACGCACCGGGCAAGGCCAGCAACGCGGGCGGTGTGGCCACGTCCGGCCTCGAGATGTCCCAGAACAGCATGCGGCTGTCCTGGAGCCGCGACGAGGTCGATACCCGTCTGCGCGGCATCATGCAGTCGATCCACCAGTCGTGCGTGGACGCTGCCGATGAGTACGGCACCCCGGGCAACTACGTGAACGGCGCGAACATCGCCGGCTTCATGAAGGTCGCCCGCGCGATGATGGCGCAGGGCCTCGTGTAGAACCACTTCGTGTGCGGCCTCTTCGGCCGCATCACCGGCCTCGTCGTCCTGGCTATCCTGTGCTCACATTGTAACTT
>DSAI01000167.1 GCA_011372845.1 Actinomycetota bacterium | reverse complement strand
GAGGCGCAGGAGTTCGAGAAAGCCGCTGCCCTCCGCGACAAGGAGAAGCAGACCATCGCCGAGAAGCGGCGTGTTGAAGAGGAGTGGCGCAAGCCCGACGTCCAGCGGATCGTCGAGGTGACCGAGCGCGAGATCGCCGACATCGTCTCGATGTGGACCGGCATCCCCGTCACCAGCCTCACCGAAGAAGAGACCGAGAAGCTGCTGCGTATGGAGACGAGTCTCCATCAGCGCATCGTCGGCCAGGACGAGGCCGTCACTGCCGTGTCGAAAGCGATCAGGCGCACGCGTGCCGGGTTGAAGGACCCGCACCGCCCGGCCGGATCCTTCATCTTCCTGGGTCCGTCGGGCGTGGGTAAGACCGAGTTGGCGAAAGCCCTGGCCGCGTTCTTGTTCGGCAGCGAAGATGCGCTCGTCTCTCTCGACATGAGCGAGTACATGGAGAAGCACACGGTCTCCCGGCTCGTTGGATCGCCTCCCGGATACGTCGGCTTCGATGAGGGCGGACAGCTCACGGAAGCCGTGCGCCGGCGGCCGTACTCGGTCGTCCTCTTCGATGAGATCGAGAAGGCGCACCCCGATGTGTTCAACGTGCTGCTCCAGATATTCGAGGAGGGTCGCCTGACCGACGCCCAGGGGTGCAAGGTGGACTTCAAGAACACCATCATCATCCTCACGTCGAACCTTGGTGCTCGCGACATCGTGAAGGGCCAGACCATCGGCTTCTCAGCGCAGGAGACGGGGGCGCTGGCGTACGAGACGCTCAAGGAACGCGTCACGGGCGAGCTCAAGAAGGTGTTCAGGCCCGAACTGCTCAACCGTGTGGACGAGGTGATCGTCTTCCACGACCTCAAGTCGGAGGAGACGGAGCAGATCGTCGACCTGATGATGGAGCGGCTTGCCGACCAGATGCTGGTGCAGGGCCTTGGCATCAGGTTGACGCCCGCCGCCCGCAGCCTGCTCGCCGGCAGGGGCTTCGATCCCGCACTTGGAGCGCGTCCGCTGCGCCGGGCCATCCAGCGTTTGGTGGAAGACCCGCTTTCCGAGCAGATCCTCGCCGGTTCGTGGCCTCCGGGACAGACGGTGCTCGTGGACGCCAAGAACGACGAGATCGTCTTCAGCGCATCCGATGAGCCGGTTCAAATGCCGGTGTCCGCGGCTGCCGACGCACCCAAGTCCACGATGGTGCCGCGGTCATCGGGTTCGCGTCGCGGTTCGGGCGCCACCGGCGGCTCGGTGGCGGAGTAGCGAGGTCCCGTGGCCAGACCGCACACGAGTTGGCGGTGTCAGCAGTGCGGTCACGCCGAGCCGCGGTGGGTCGGGCGGTGTCCTCAATGCGGCGAGTACGGAACGTTCGTGGAGGAGGCGGCCCCGGTCGCCGCGCCCGGTCCCTCGGGGGTGACCGCCTCGCCCCGGCCGGTCACCGCCCTGGCCGACGTCTCCATTGAGGAGGAGTTCCGGTTCTCCACCGGCATCGGTGAGTTCGATACGGTCCTCGGCGGCGGTCTGGTAAGAGGGTCCGTCGTCCTCATCGGAGGCGAGCCCGGGATCGGGAAGTCCACGCTCCTCCTCCAGGCGGCAGGCAGCCTCGGACATCGCGGTGTCGAAGTCCTATATGTATGTGGCGAGGAGTCCGCGCAGCAGGTGCGCTCGCGCGCGGACAGGGTCGGCGCGGCCAAGGGTATCTCCCTCCTGCCCGAGGTGAATGTATCGGTCATCGAGGCCACGGTGCTCGCGGAGAAGCCCGCGGTGGTGGTCGTGGACTCCATCCAGACGCTCTTCGACCCCGACCTCGACGGCGTTCCCGGAAGCGTGGGACAAGTGCGCGCGACCGCTGCTCGTCTCGTGCGGTTGGCGAAGTCGCACGGCACCACCGTCATCGTGGTGGGTCACGTCACCAAGGAGGGCTCGATCGCCGGTCCTCGTGTGCTCGAGCACGTCGTGGACACGGTTCTGTACTTCGAGGGTGCGTCGGATCACATGTTCCGTATCGTGCGAGCGGTCAAGAACCGCTTCGGATCCGTGTCCGAGGCGGGGATATTCGAGATGACCGGAGGCGGTCTGGCCGAGGTGGCGCAGCCATCTGCGGCGCTGCTTGCCGGGCGCGACGGCGGCGTGTCGGGCTCGGTCGTGATGGCCACGATGGAGGGCACGAGGCCGCTGCTGGTCGAAGTGCAGGCGCTGGTGACCCCGAGCTATCTGCAGATGCCGCGGCGACTAGCGGTGGGTGTGGAAACGCCCCGGGTGCTGCAGGACATGGCTATCCTTGAGCGGCGTGCAGGCATCTCGCTCGGATCGCACGACGTCTACGTGTCGGTGGTCGGCGGGGGGCGGGTGAGCGAGCCGGCTGTCGATCTGCCCCTGGCTCTCGCGATCGCCTCGGCGTTGAAGAACAGGCCGGTGGGCGACGGCGTCGTGATCTTTGGAGAGCTCGGTCTCACCGGTGATGTGCGGGGTGTGCCGCACGCTGAGGCGCGCATGAGGGAGGCGACGCGGATGGGCTTTGGAGACGTGCTCGCTCCGGCGTCGGCGGCATCAGCCGGTGGGAGCACCCGATTCGTGGGTGTCAGGACGCTCGCCGAGGCCGTGGAGAGAACACTTGGGTGACGGCGACTGGTGATGGGGCCGCCGACATGGGAGAATCACGGAAAGCCCCGATCGCACGACGCGGGAAGGTGACGAAACGGTGGAGCGCGAAGATGTGATGCTGGCCGCGCTGGAGTCTGTCGCCCCCGGTACCCCTCTGCGCCTCGCACTCGATCACGTGATCGCCGGGCGGACCGGTGCGTTGATCGTGATCGGGGACGAGAAAGGCGTGGATTCGCTCAGCAACGGCGGTTTCGAGATCGAAGCTTCGTTCACGCCCCAGCGATTGTTCGAACTCGCCAAGATGGACGGGGCCATCCTGCTCGATGAAGGCGCGAGCGGCATTCGCAAGGCCAACGTGCATCTTATGCCGGATCCCGCACTCCCCACGTCCGAGACCGGTATGCGTCATCGCACCGCCGAGCGTGTAAGCAGGCAGACGGACGCGCTGGTCATCTCGGTCTCACAGCGGCGCGAGGTGGTCACCCTGTACCGCCGGGGCACGCGGCTCACGCTGCAGGACATCGACGTGGTGCTCGCCAAGGCGAATCAGGCCTTGCAGACACTCGAGAGGTATCGCACGAGACTCGATCAGGTCTCGGCCCACCTCACCGCCCTGGAGTTCGAAGGGGCAGTCACCTTCCGGGATGTCGCCGTCGTCATCCAGCGCGCCGAGATGTTGCGGCGCGTCGCACGCGAGCTGAGCCGCTCCATCGTCGAGCTCGGCACAGAGGGGCGGCTTGTACGTCTTCAGCAGGAGGAACTCACTGCCGGAGCGGAGGACGACTACCTCATGCTCGTGCGTGACTACGCACCTGACCCGGCCGTAAAGAAGGCATCGGCCTCGATGGCACGGATCGGCGCGCTAGGGACCGAGCAGCTCCTCGAGCCCTCGGCGATCGCGAGCGCACTGGGTTTGAGCGGCAAGTCCGACGCGGGCGAGCAGCCGGTCAGTCCACGCGGGTACCGGGCCCTGTATCGGATACCCCAGATCCCGGCGACCGTAGTGAACAGGCTGGTCGAGCATTTCGGCACGCTCTCAGCACTCAGCGAGGCGACCATGGACGAACTGGACTCTGTCGAGGGTGTGGGTGCGCGCCGTGCCCGCGTGGTGACCGATGGGCTTCGTCGCATGCGTGATCGCACAGTGCTCTGAGGGCGCCTCGCTGTGCTACGATTGGCCCGCTATCGGCTCTCGATACTATCAACAGCATCACGACCGGCCGATGGAAGGAGGTGAAGGCGCTCGCCAGGCGCCCCGTCTGGCATCAAGGTGTCGGAACCCATGATCGTACAACTCGCACGGGTGCTGCTCGTGACGGGGGGCGCTCTCGGTGGTTTCGCGGTCTCGCAGCAGGTCGACTGGACTACCCCTACCGGTTTCTCAGAATCATTCGTCATCTTCATCTTCATCATCCTGGGAGCTTCGATGGGGTACCTTCTCGGCGGCATCCTGGGTCGCGAGTTCACCGCTGCGTGCCGCCGTATCAGTTCACTCCTCTCGGAGCTCGAGACGCCCGCTCTCCTGCTCGGTGCCGTGGGCCTGCTCGTCGGTCTGCTCGTCGCGTTCATCCTGTCATCCGCGCTCCTGCAGTACATCGAACGGCCGCAGTGGCTGGGCTTCGCGGCAACGGCCCTGCTGTTCCTGCTGTGCGCGTACGCCGGTGTGGCGCTGTTCATGCTCCCCGCGCGGGACGGCTCGCTCAGCATCGGCGTGGCCGCATCGCCCGTGGATGCGCGTCCCCCGAAGATCCTCGATACCAGCGCGATCATCGACGGGCGCTTCGCAGACGTCGCTCGCGCAGGTGCGTTGGACGGCCCGATCCGTGTCCCCAGGTTCGTGCTGATGGAGCTGCAGACGCTCGCCGATTCCGCTGATGACGCTCGCCGCGCACGCGGTCGCAGGGGTCTCGACCTGCTCACCGCCATGTCCGAGGGGGAGCCGCAGGTGCAGGTGCTCGAAGCCGACTTCCCCGAGATCCCCACGGTGGACGCCAAGCTTGTCCGCCTCGCGCTCACCAGCGGAGGCGCGATCGTGACGGTCGACTACAACCTCACCAAGGTCGCTCGCGTCGAGGGCGTTGGCGTGGTCAACATCCATGAGATCGCCGATGCCCTGAAGCCGGTGCTCCTGCCCGGAGACACGCTGCGGATCCCTGTCAGCAAGGAGGGCAAGGAGCGTGGCCAGGGCGTAGGGTATCTTGGAGACGGCACGATGGTCGTCATCGCTGACGGCGCCGGGATGATTGGCTCGGAGGCGGACATCGAGGTCACGTCCGTCTTGCAGACGTCGGGTGGGCGCATGGTGTTCGCCAAGCCGGTGAGGCCGGCATGAGAACGGCGATCATCGTGGCCGGAGGCAAGGGGGAGAGGCTTGGCCGAGATGGCGGCAAGCAGCTCGCGCACATAGCGGGCGAGCCGGTGCTCTCCCACACGCTCCGCGTGTTCGAGGCCTGCGATCCCATCGACGCCATCGTCGTCGTGACCGATCCCGGTCGGGTTGCGGAGTATAGGTCCGTGGCGGTCGATCCTGTCGGCTCGGGCAAGGTCGTGGCGGTGGTTCCCGGGGGTCTGTCGCGCTCTGATTCGGTACGTTCCGGTCTCAGTGCTGCACCCGATTTGACCAGCGTGTTCGTCGTGCACGATGGTGCTCGACCGTTGGTCACCCCGGCGACGATCGCCGGAGCGATCGAGATGCTGGAGCGGGACGATGGCTGTGCTGGGGTGGTGGTGGGGCACCCT
>DSAI01000159.1 GCA_011372845.1 Actinomycetota bacterium | reverse complement strand
CCTGTTCCATACATGCACCGGTTCCACGCACGTCGGCACGCGGAGGCCCCATGACCGAGCGCACGCGCATCCCGCACCTGCACGCCCTCATACTCGCCGGCGGAAGCGGCACGCGATTCTGGCCGCTCTCGCGCGAACTCTCCCCCAAGCAGTTCGTGGATATCTTCGGCGGCGTGAGCCTCATCACCCAGGCGGTCACCCGCGTGTCACCGCTTGTGGGCGATCACGCCATCCATGTACTCACCAACGAGCGGCTGCTCGACGAACTGCGCAACCACCTCAAGTCCCAGCCGTCGCTCAGAGGCATGGCGGTTGAGTATCTTGCCGAGCCCACGCCGCGCAACACGGCGCCCGCGATCGCGCTCGCCGCCGCATACCTCGCGCGCACGGACCCCGACGCGGTGATGGTGGTACTGCCATCGGACCATGTACTGGAGAACGGCGGCCGGTGGGAGCGCATCATGCGCGTGGCGGCAGGTCTCGCCGCGCAGGACTTCCTCGTGACGATCGGCCTGGAGCCCACGCGGCCCGAGACCGGGTACGGCTACATCCGCATGGGCGAGCGGATCCCCGCACCTGCCGTGGACGGCACGGCCGGCCATCGGGTGGCGGCGTTCATCGAGAAGCCCGACCGCCCCGCCGCCGAGTCGTACCTCGCTGAGGGCGGCTACCTCTGGAACTCAGGGATGCTCGTGACCCGCGCCTCCACGGTGCTCGCACAACTCGAGCGCGCCGGCGAACAGGCGGCCACGCCCGACAGCGCTCCGGCAGCCGCGATCGCCGCGGCCGCGCGCGAAGTGGCGGCGATGCCACCTGCCGAGTGGACCTCGATGGCGGTGCGCGAGACCTTCGAAGCGCTGCCATCGGTGCCGTTCGACAAGGCCGTGCTCGAGGTCAGCGACGCCGTGGCTGTGGTTCCCGCCGACCTCGCGTGGTCGGACGTGGGTTCGCTGGTGGCCTTGGAAGAGATCGCCCCCGCAGACGAGCGGGGCAACGTGCTCGCGGGCAACGTTGTGGACGTTGATTCGCACGACACGATCGTGTACTCAGCGGATCGGCTGGTGGCCACGATCGGGCTGAGCGGCCTCATGGTGGTGGACACCGCTGACGCCACGCTCGTGGCGCCCAAGGACCGCGCGCAAGACGTGCGGCTGGTGGTGGAGGAACTGCGTGACCGTGGCGCGCGCGAGATCGTGGAGAATCGCTCGTCGCTCCGCCCGTGGGGGTCGTGGACGATGCTCTCCAAGGGCACCGGCTTCCAGGTGAAGACGATCGAGGTGATGCCCGGCCAGCGGTTGTCGCTCCAGAGCCACCGGCACCGCAGCGAGCACTGGGTCGTGGTGGAGGGCGTTGCGCTGGTGGAGGTCGATGGCGAGACGTTCCGCGTGACAGCGAACGAGTCCAAGTACGTACCGTGCGGCTCGGTGCACCGGCTCACCAACGACGGCGAGTCCGTGCTGCGCGTGGTGGAGGTGGCCGTGGGCGACTACCTCGGCGAGGACGACATCGCCCGCTACGAGGACGACTGGGCCCGATAGCGGCCGCCGGCAACGTCGCGATAGACCGCAACGAGTTCGTCGGCCATCCGCTCCAGCCCGAACCGCTCCCGCACGATCCGCTGCCCCGACTCCCCCATGCGCTCCCGCATGGCAGGATCGCCGAGCAGGCGGACGATAGCGTCGGCGAGTGCAGCAGGGTCGCGAGGTGGGACGAGAAGACCGCTCACGCCGTGCTCGACGACTTCGGGGATACCATCCACGTCGGTGCTTGCCACGGGGAGTCCATGCGCCATGGCCTCGAGAATGACGTACGGAAGCCCTTCCCAGAGCGAGGATAACGCGAAGACATCGGCAGCCGAGTAGGCGGACTCAAGGTCGGGACGTGGAGCAACGAAGCGCACGGAATCACCGACGCCCAGGGTGGCGGCAGTGGCCCGGAGATCCCCTTCCAGTGGGCCCGAGCCTACCAACGCGAGGACGGCCGCAGGCACCACAGACACGACATCACGCCAGGCGGCCATCAACGTACTCTGGTCCTTGGGCTCGACGAACCGGCCCACCGAGAGCACGAGCGGTGCCCGATCGTCCACCCCCGCGTCACTGCGAAAGGCCCGTCCCGCAGCGGCATCGGGGACGGATTCCTCGACCCCATTGTGTACCACCGCCGTATCCTGCGGTCTGATGATCCCGAGCCGACCGCCCTTGCGGGCGTCAGACTCGCAGACCGTCACGAAACCCACCGTGCGCGAGCGCAACCAACGCTCGGCCGTGATGGCGGCTGTCCGCCGGCAAGCAGCCCCCGAACGCTGTACGTGGATTCCGTGGAGCGTGTAGACGACGCGACTGGCGGCCTCGCTATCGGCCAGCCGTGCGTGGAACGCTGCCCTCGATCCGTGTGCGTGCACGACGTCAGGACTGAAGGTCTTCAACGCTGCACGCAGCTGTCTGCGCGCAGCGAGCGAGTAGTTGCCCGCGATCTCCGCATGATGGAAGGGGATGCCGTACTGCACCGAGAGCATCGCGAGATCGCCTCCTGGCGGAGCGACGAGCCCCACCTCCACGCCGCGTGCCGGAAGCAGGCGCATGAGATCCGCCACATGTCGCTCGCCGCCTCCAGTGGTGGACGTGGCGGCGGCAACGAGCAGTACGCGTATAGCATGGGATCGGCCCACCTGCTGATCGGCCTCCATCTCCGGGGACTCCACCCTCGGGCAAGAGCATACTCGATGATCTACCCGGTGGGGGGACCGCCGGTCTGCGCAGCGGGCAACAGCATGCAAACACCCGGATCGGCGCCGCGCGACGCTTGGGTATACTGAGGCGACCGCGAACCCGCACGCGAGCCGGGACGGATGATCGTGCTCAGCAAGCCACTCCACTCCATCGCCGAATACCTGCGCATCAACGCAATCCGGCGGATGCTCCATATCGTAGATGTCACGCGATCGGAGATCGCAGGGCTCGTGGCCTTCGCCGTGCTCTTCGCCATCTTCGAAGGCATCGGCATCTCGCTGTTGCTCCCCATCCTTCAGTTCGCCGAGAGCGGCGGCGCGTCGACGTTCCAGGGCTCAGGTTTCATCTGGGAGGCACTCGATCGGTTCATGGTCGTGCTGGGGCTACCGGCGACGCTCCCCGTGTTGCTGGGACTGGCCTTCCTGCCGATCCTCATGCGCCAGGTGGTCTTCTACTTCAAGACGTGGTACTCGGCGGTGGTCTCCAGCCGTATCGGCATCCGCATGCGCATGCAGACGCTCGACACGGTGCTCGACGCCGATCCCGAGTTCTTCGGACGCCACTCGGTGGGCAAGCTCGTCAATGTGTTGATCACCCAGACCAACGCAGCCGGAACGGCGATCCTCAACGTGATCGGACTGCTGTCGGTGGGTCTGCTGATGGCGCTCTACATGGCGATCCTCCTCGCTATCTCCGTCCCGCTCACGCTCGTGACGCTCGCATTCGCGCTGGTGGTGTCCCGTCTGATCAAGGCCACGATTCGGCATATCCGCGACTTCGCCATCGAATCCGCGGCGATCAGCCAGGAGATGATGGGCAAGATCGTGGAACGCATGGGTCTCATACGCCTGATCAAGCTCCGCGACATGAAGCGCCACGAATCGGAGAACATCCGCGAGTACTCCGAGGAGATGCGACAGCTCGGCATCAAGAAGTCGCGGCTCGGGGGACGTATCGAGGTCACGACCGACCCGCTGCTCATGCTCTCGGTCTTCATCACGCTCTACATCGGGATCAGCGTGCTGGGGATGACGCTCGCCGAACTTGGCCTCGTGGTATTCGTGCTCAGCCGCCTGAACGCCAAGATCAAGGAGTTCAACAACGGCCGGCAGGAGATCTCCAAGAACATCGCCGGCCTGCTGCTCGTGCAGCAGACGGCCGAGGAGGCCGAGCGCTCCAACCGCATCAAGAGCGGACCCGTACCCTTTGAAGGACTGCGGCGGGAGCTGGCGCTCACCGATGTGTCGTTCGACTACCCCGACTCATACAACGCCGAAGGCAAGATGCTCTCGGCTGGCAAGGAGGTGCTCCGCAGTATCTCGCTCGAGATCCCCGCAGGCTCCTTCACCGCGCTCGTGGGCCGCTCCGGGGCCGGCAAGTCGACCCTCGTGGAGTTGCTGCCGCGGCTGCGAGATGCAACGAGCGGCACCATCACGTACGACGGCATCGACATCCGCGACTTCAATGTCGGCTCACTCCGCAAAGGGATCGGCTATCTCACGCAGCAGGCCATGCTGTTCAACGATACGGTGCGGGCGAACCTGGTCTACGGCCTCGAGGCCGAGCCGACTGAAGAGCAGATCCGCGACGCACTCGAAAGGGCCTACGCGACCTTCGTCTACGACTTGCCCAACGGCCTCGACACACACCTGGGCGACCAGGGCGTGCGATTCTCGGGCGGCGAGCGCCAACGGATAGGCCTGGCGCGCGTCCTGCTTGCCGACAGCAGCGTACTCATCCTCGATGAACCCACAAGCGCACTGGACTCGGAATCCGAGGCATACATCCAGAAGGCGCTGTCCGAACTGCACGGAACCAAGACGATCGTCGTGATCGCCCATCGGCTCGCCACCGTGATCAAGGCAGACCAGCTGCTGCTCATCGACGACGGACGCATCGTGGAACGCGGGACGCATGAGGAACTTGTGGCTAGGGGCGAGACCTATCAGAAGCTGTTCGAGACGCAGCTGCTCGCGTAGGTGCCCGCGCTATCCGGCGCCTTCCTCCACCACCTGCTCCAGGATCCGTGAGTAGCGAGCCACCAACTCCGAGCGATCGAACTCGGCCACGACATCTGTATCGGGCACCGGCAGCGCACCCTCCCGCCACTGCGCGTGCAGGCGCTCGATGGCGGCGGCTGTGCCAGCCACGTCGCCGGGGCGCACGACCTCACCGGCTCCGGAGCGTCGCACCACATCGGCGGCCAGGCCGTCGGGCACAAGCGCCAGAACAGGCTTGTGGGCGCCGAGGTACTCAGGCAACTTGGCCGAGACGATGTCGGCGCTGGCCGCGTCAGGACCAAGCACCAGCAGCAGCACGTCAGCACCGAGCATCTCGGTCACCGCCTCGGCGTGGCTCACGTAACCCGGGAGCGAGACGATATCGCCGAGTCCGCGGGCGGTCACCGCAGACGGGGTATCGGTGTCCAGAGGTCCCACGAACCGCACGCGCAGATCGTGTATCACGGGTGAACCGCCCGTCTTGAGCGCGGCGATCGCCTCAAGTAGCACGTCGGCACGGATGCTCCCCTGGAACGTACCGGTGTAGGTGAGCACGAACCCTTCGCGGCGTATCGCGGCCGCCCCGGCGAAGTCGTCGG
>DSAI01000164.1 GCA_011372845.1 Actinomycetota bacterium | reverse complement strand
TCAGTCTTCCTCGATCTCCGTGATCGCGCCCATCGGACACTCCTCCATGCACGTGCCGCATGCCGTGCAGTCATCTTCGTTCACCGGCTGAGCGACATCATTCACGAGGTCGAGCACGCCCTCAGGGCACGCGTCCACGCAGATGCCGCAACCGGAGCATTCGTCGACATCGATGATCGGTCGGGGCATAGAGGCTCCTTCGGTTCGGACGCCGCATCCGTGCGGCGGCGGGCATATCGCGGCGGATGATACAGAAGGCCCGGTGAGCGTGTAAAGGAGCGTTGGCTGCCGCGGGGTGAACGGCGCAGAACCGCTGCTGAGCGGCGGTAGGTCATTCGCGTATGCGCACACGCAGGAGATTCCCTGCGCACCGGCCCACAGCCTCGTGCATTGCATGGCTGTTGCAGATAACTTGACAATGGAACACTTAGATTGCACACTACGAGACGTGCCGGCTCAGTGTCGGCGCACTGCGCTGCACTCTGTGAACAAGCCGCTCCGGTGCGACCGGGGGGATTCGAAAGGAGCACTACCCATGGGCAAGATTATCGGCATCGACCTCGGTACGACGAACTCGGCTGTCGCGGTCCTCGAGGGCGGCGAGCCCACGATCATCGTGAACGCCGAGGGCGATCGCACCACGCCGTCGGTCGTCGCGTTCCGTAAGGATGGCGAGCGTATCGTCGGCAAGGCGGCCAAGAACCAGGCCGTGACGAACCCGGAACACACCATCACGTCGATCAAGCGCTTCATCGGCCGCAAGTACGAGGAGACCTCCTCCGAGCGCGGCACCATCGCGTACAACGTGGAGAAGGGCAAGGACGGCCGCTCGGTCGTGATGGCCGAGGACAAGCGCTACACGCCCGAGGAGATCTCGGCCATGGTGCTGCAGAAGCTCAAGGCCGACGCCGAGGCGTACCTCGGCCATCCGGTCACCGAGGCGGTCATCACCGTTCCGGCGTACTTCAACGACATGCAGCGTCAGGCCACCAAGGACGCGGGCAAGATCGCGGGCCTCGAGGTCAAGCGCATCATCAACGAGCCCACGGCGGCGGCGCTGGCCTACGGTCTCGACAAGGGCGCGCACGACCAGACCATCCTCGTGTTCGACCTGGGCGGGGGCACGTTCGACGTGTCGGTGCTCGAGATCGGCGAGGGCGTCTTCGAGGTCAAGTCCACCTCTGGTGACAACCACCTGGGCGGCGACGACTGGGATCAGCGCATCATCGACTGGCTCGCCGACAAGTTCAAGGCCGATCACGGCATCGACCTGCGCAACGACAAGATGGCGCTGCAGCGCCTGCGTGCGGAGGCGGAGAAGGCGAAGATGGAGCTCTCCACCACGCAGACCGCGCAAATCAACCTGCCGTTCATCACGGCTGACGCGAGCGGCCCGAAGCACCTCGACTACACGCTCACACGCGCGGAGTTCCAGAAGATCACGTCCGACCTGCTCGAGCGGTGCCGCAAGCCGGTCAAGGACGCGCTCAAGGACGCCGGGGTCAAGTCGGGCGATCTCGCCCACGCGATCCTCGTGGGCGGTTCCACGCGCATGCCGGCGGTCCAGGAGCTGGTGAAGGAGCTCAC
Organism: Actinomycetota bacterium; assembly: GCA_011372845.1. GTDB lineage: Bacteria > Actinomycetota > Coriobacteriia > Anaerosomatales > Anaerosomataceae > Anaerosoma. Next base: position 3,746 of record DSAI01000164.1, on the reverse strand, counting down.
CGGCAAGGACCCGCACAAGGGTGTCAACCCGGACGAGGTCGTCGCCGTAGGAGCCGCGATCCAGGGTGGCGTGCTTGGCGGTGACGTGAAGGACATCCTGCTGCTCGACGTGACCCCGCTCTCACTGGGTGTGGAGACGCTCGGCGGCGTGATGACCAAGCTGATCGAGCGCAACACCACGATCCCCACGCGCAAGAGCGAGACCTTCACCACGGCGGCCGACGGTCAGACGAGCGTGGAGATCCACGTGCTGCAGGGCGAGCGGGAGATGGCCGCGTACAACAAGACGCTCGGCAAGTTCCATCTCATGAACATCCCGCCCGCACCGCGAGGCGTGCCGCAGATCGAGGTGGCGTTCGACATCGACGCCAACGGCATCGTGAACGTTTCGGCCAAGGACCTGGGCACAGGCCAGGAGCAGAAGATCACGATCACAGGCACGACCGCGCTTTCCGACGAGGAAGTCGACCGCATGGTCAACGACGCTGAGGCGCATGCTGACGAAGACAAGAAGAAGAAGGAAGAGGCGGAGGTCCGCAACAACGCCGACACGCTCGTGTACGGCACCGAGAAGACCCTTGCCGACCTCGGCGAAAAGGTGCCCGAGGACACGAAGGGCGAGATCGAATCGGCCATCGCGGACGTGAAGACGGCGCTCGAAGGTGACGACACCGAGGCCATCAAGACCGCCACCACAAGCCTGCAGGAGAAGAGCTACAAGCTTGCCGAGATCGTGTACCAGCAGGCGCAGGAGGAGCAGGCCGCCGAGGGTGGGACCACGCCCGAAGCGGACGAGGAAGTGGCCGACTACGAAGTCGTCGACGAGGACGAGTAGCTATGGACCGACGCACACACAAGGGCGCGGCCGGGGGTGACCCCCTCGGCCGCGGTCCTCGCGGAAACCGCGCTGAGGAGGCGGCCTCGGAGGTCCCCCCGGCCGCGTCTGTGCATACCGACCCCGAGCTGGAGCAGGATCTGGGGGCTGAATTCGAGTTCCGGGGCGATCAGCTTGAGGCCGAGCTGGAGGCTGCACGCGAGGAGGCCGGCCGCCATCTGGAAACGGCGCAACGGTTGCAGGCGGAGTTCGACAACTACCGTAAGCGCATGGCGCGTGAGCAGGAGGACGCGGTCAAGCGGGCCGGGCAGCGCATCATCACCGAGGTGCTGCCGGCACTCGATAACCTCGAGCGTGCGGTTGCACATGCCGAGGAGGCCGGTGAGTCGAGCGACCTGACGGATGGGGTGCGCATGGTGCTCCAGCAGGTGCTCGACGTGTTCGCCAAGGAGGGCGTGGAGCGCATCGCGCCGGAGGGTGAGCCGTTCGACCCCAACGAGCACCAGGCGGTGGGGCAGGCCGAACGCGACGACGTGCCGGAGGGCACGTGCGTCGACATGTACCAGTGCGGGTACCGGATGCACGGGCGCGTGTTGCGTCCGGCGGCGGTCGTGGTGAGCACTGGAGGCCCGAGGCCCTAAAGGAGCCCAGCGATGGCCGAGAAAGACTACTACGACATACTCGGCGTCCCTAAGACGGCGACAGCCGACGAGATAAAGAAGGCGTTCCGCAAGCAGGCGCGGAAGCACCACCCCGACGCGGGCGGTGACGAAGCCAAGTTCAAGGAGATCAACGAGGCATACGAGATCCTTTCCGACGAGGAGAAACGGAAGCAGTACGACACGTACGGCCGCTACTTCGGCGGAGGCGCCCCTCCCGGCGGTCCCGGCGGAACAGGAGCCGGGTGGCCCGGAGGCGGATTCCCGGGTGGAGGTTTCCCCGGTGGCGCGTCGTACCAGACCGTGGACATGGGCGATCTGGGCGACCTCTTCGGGAACCTGTTCGGCGGCGGTGCGGGCGCGTCGAAGCGCAAGAGTGCGCACAGGGGTGGGGACATACAGTACGACCTCACCCTGTCGTTCGAGGAGGCGCTGAAGGGCACATCCACCAAGGTGGACGTCAAGCGCACCGAGACGTGCGCCACCTGCAAGGGGACCGGAGCCAAGCCCGGTACCAGTGTGACCACGTGCCCCACGTGCTCGGGCGCCGGTCACGTCACGCAGGGGCAAGGAGTGTTCGGGTTCTCCCGGCCGTGCCAGCGGTGCGGCGGGACCGGCACCGTGGTGGAGCATCCGTGCACCACCTGCAAGGGCAAGGGGCAGGTGGTCCGGGCCAAGCCGCTCACGGTGAACATCCCGCCGGGCGTGACCGATGGCGGCAAGCTCAGGTTCGCGGGCAAGGGCGAACCGGGTACCGGCGGCGCACCGGCGGGCGACCTGTACGTGATCACGCACATCCGCCCCCATGCGTTCTTCACCCGTGATGGAGCCGACGTGGTCCTCGACCTCCCGGTGACGATCACCGAGGCGGCGCTCGGCGCACAGGTGATGGTCCCCACACCCGATGGCGGCAAGGTGAAGGTGAAGATCCCTGCCGGCACCGCCGACGGCAAGGTGCTGCGGGTGCCGGGCAAGGGGGCGCCCAAACTCAAGGGCCGCGGCACGGGCGACCTGAAGGTGCGCGTTCGTATAGACGTGCCCAAGAAGCTGACCTCGGAGCAGAAGGAACTGCTCAAGCAGTTCGAGTCGCTGCGTACGGACGATGTCCGGGCGCACATCGCGTAGGGAAGGTGATCCGGTCGTGGTGAGACGGCAGCACGGGAGCGGGGGCAAGGACCGGCCGGTCTACATGATCAGCGTGGCGGCCGAGCTTGCCGGCGTGCACCCGCAGACGCTCCGGATCTACGAGCGCAAGCGGCTCGTCCAGCCGAGCAGATCTCCGGGTGGCACGCGGATGTACTCGGAGTCCGACATCGAGCGGCTCAGGCTCATCCAACGCTTCACGCAGGAGGAAGGGATCAACCTTGCGGGAGTGATGCGGATCATCGAACTCGAGGTCGAGAAGGAGAAGCTCGAGGACCGGTTGGCCGATGCGCAGGCCGCGGCCACTCGCGCCGAGCGCGACCTGGCCCAGGAGATCAACGAGTTCCGCAAGTCGCTGCGCGCGGACATCGTGCACGTGCCGCGCGGCGGCATAGTGAAGAGGGACGCCCGATGAGCAACGATCCTGCAGCGAAGGACCGCCGCAGCGCGGCGGTGAAGTGGCTCGAAGGGGTCCGATCGGGCGAGATCGCCGGCGGACCGGGTTGACAGGCCGTGGCCTGGGTGTGGTCACGCCTCTTCAAGAAACGAACGGCGCCGGCTTGAACGGTCTCCCGATAGCCCGTGAGGTTATCGGCACTGCGAGCCGGTCGTGGCAGGCCAGGCTCATGACCGCCCGAGGGCGGCGAGCACGGACCGTGGGAGTTGAGTGCTATGCGTTTGGACAAACTGACAGTGAAGGCGCAGGAGGCGTTGCAGGCGGCGCAGGGTATCGCCGATGACGCATCCTCGCAGGTGATAGAACCCGAGCACCTTCTGAAGGCGCTGCTCGATGCCGCCGAGGGCATCGTGCGGCCGATCGTGCAGAAGGTGGGCGCCGACCCCGACCTCATCGAGGCCGAGGTGACCTCGGCAATCGATTCGATGCCCAAGGTGAGCGGTAGCGGCGTGCAGGGACCGGCCGGTATCGGTCCGCGCCTGAACACCGTGTTCTCGGACGCGTTCAAACAGGCCGAGAAGCTGAAGGACGCGTACGTCTCCACGGAGCACCTGTTCATCGGGATAGCGAACGACACAGGCGAGGCGGGACGGGTCCTGGCGGGCGCCGGCATCACCGCCGCCCGGCTGCTCGAGGCGCTGGAGGAGCTCCG
>DSAI01000042.1 GCA_011372845.1 Actinomycetota bacterium | reverse complement strand
CGGCAACGGCTGATCTGTCCCACGGTGGAAGACCGGGCGCTCGAGGTCCTTGACGAGTTGCTGGCCTCAGGCATCGAGGTCCACGTGCAGATAGTGCTGGTGCCCGGCGTCAACGACGGAGCGGTCCTGCTGGAGACGCTCCGACATCTCGCCGCCCGTGAAGGCGTGATCTCGGTAGGGTGCGTGCCCATGGGCTACACCGCCCACCAGACGCGCTTCTCGGCCTCCTACGGGCCGGATGAGGCCAGGGTGGTACTGGAGGCCATCGACGGGTTCCAGGCCCGGACAAGGGCCGACAGAGGCGTTGGATGGGTGTACGCCGCGGACGAACTGTACCTGACCGCAGGGGTCGAGATGCCCGAGGTGGCCGAGTACGACGGGTTCCCGCAGTTCGAGAACGGGATCGGCATGGTGGTGGCCTTCAAGGCCGAGCTTGACGGCGCGCTGGGTGAGGCGGCTTCCACGAAAGTCGCCCGTCACCGGTCGACCGCGCAGGACCACTCCATCACGGTCGTCACCGGCGAGCTGTTCGCGCCCGTGCTGCAACGGTCTCTCCACGAAGCCGGCTTCGGCGAGGTGCGGGTCCTGCCCGTGCCGAACAGGCTCTTCGGCGGGAACGTGTCGGTGACCGGGCTGCTCGGCGGAGATGATATCGCCTCGGCGGTGGCGTCCGACGGCGCACGGGGTACGTATCTGGTGCCGGACGTTGTAGTAAACTCCGACGGGCTGCTGCTCGATGACGTGCCCGCGGCTTCGCTCGCGGGGCTGGCGGGCGGCGGTGTGCGGATCATCGGCAGCGATGGGGCCGCCCTGGCCCAGGCCCTCACGACCCGAACAGGACGGACGCTCCCATGACACTTCCCATCGTAGCGGTTGTCGGACGACCCAACGTCGGGAAGTCGACGTTCGTGAACCGCATGATCCAGGCGCAGGACGCCATCGTGCACGCGGCGAGTGGCGTGACCCGCGACAGAAGCTACCATCGCGCCGACTGGAACGGCCGCGAGTTCATGCTGGTGGACACCGGCGGCATCGAGTTCACCAGCGACGATGAGTTCGGCGCGTCGATCCGTCAACAGGCGGTGGTGGCGGCGCGCGAGGCCGACGTCGTCGTGTTCCTCGTTGACGGCTCGGTGGGCGTCGCGTCCGGTGACGAAGAGGTCGCATCGCTTCTGCGACGCGAGAAGGTGCCGGTGTTCCTCGCGGTGAACAAGCTGGACACGCCTGGCCGCGAAGAGGCGATCCATGACTTCTGGGGCCTCGGGCTCGGTCAGCCGTGGCCAGTCTCGGCGCTGCACGGGCATGGCTCCGGGGACCTGCTCGATGCCATCGTGGAGAGCCTGCCCGAGCGCGAGGTCGCGCCGGAAGAGGACGCCATCGGGGTGGCCATCATCGGCAAGCCGAATGCCGGGAAGTCGTCGCTGTACAACAAGCTGCTCGGAGTCGAGCGCGCGATCGTGTCGCGCGTGGCAGGCACCACGCGCGACGCGATCGATACGGTGCTCGAGCGCGACGGGCGGGCGTTCCGCCTGGTGGACACTGCGGGCCTGCGGCGCAAGTCGCGGATCGACGAGTCGGTGGAGTACTACGGGTTCGTGCGGGCGATGCGCGCGATCGACCATGCCGACGTGGCCGTGCTGGTGGTGGACGTGGCCACCGGTGTGACCGATCAGGACCAGCGGGTGGCGAGGTTCGCCGAGGAGCGCGGATGCGGGCTGCTGATAGCCCTCAACAAGTGGGACCTCATGGAGACGCCCGAGGAGAAGACGGAGTTGGTGGCGAGGCTCCCTGAGAAGCTCGGGTTCGTCGGCTTCGCGCCGGTGCTCCGTGTGAGCGCGCTCAAGGGCACCGGCGTCCACAAGATGCTGCCGATGTTGTCCACGATCTACGATGCCTACGCGCAGGAGATCTCCACGAGCGCCCTGAACCGTCTGCTCACCGATCTCCGCGCCACGGGTCACACGGTCTCCAAGGGCGGCAAGATGCTGCGGCTCATGTACGCCACCCAGACGGGCACGCGGCCGCCGGTGTTCACGTTCTTCGCGAACCACCCGCGCATGGTGGACGCCAACTACGAGCGCTATCTCGAGAACCGCCTGCGCGAAGCGTTCGACCTCACCGGTACGCCCGTGAAACTGCGGTTCCGGCAGAAGGGCTGACGTGGAGGCGGTACTCCGGATACTCGGCACCGCGCTCGGCGCGTATCTCGTGGGCTCGATCCCCTTCGGGGTGTTGGTCGTGCGCATCTTCTGGCATGCGGACATCCGCGACTTCGGGAGCGGCAACACGGGCGCCACCAACGTGCTCCGAGTCTTCGGCACGGCGCCCGGTCTCACCGTCTACTTCCTTGATGCGCTCAAGGGCGCTGCCGGCGTATGGCTGGCGATGTTGCTCGTCTCGGATGGCGCGAGCGCGGCCGGGGCGGATGCGCTCGTTGTGCTGGGCGCCATGGCGGCGATCGCCGGTCACACGCTCTCGCCGTTCCTCGGTTTCCGCGGGGGCAAGGGCGTGGCCACCGCATCCGGGGCGATCATCGTCGCAGCACCTCGGGTGGCGCTGGTGATGATCGTGCTCTTCCTGCTCACGGTAGCGATATCCCGATACGTGTCGCTCGGCTCGATCGTCATCGCGGCCGCGCTGCCCGTTGTATCCTTGATCGCGTACCCCGGCCGGTACGCGTTCGCGGTGTTCGCGTTCATCACGGGCGCGTATGTGATCTGGAAGCACCGATCCAACATCGGCCGGATCAGGCGTGGCGAGGAGAACAAGATCACCTTCAGGCGCCGTATGTGGGACGATATGAAATCGGCCGCCAGACGCGAAGGGCGTGAGAAGCGATGAAGGTATCCGTTATCGGCGCGGGCTCGTGGGGCACCGCCGTTGCATGGCTCCTGGGAGAGAAATCCGTGGACGTGACGCTCTGGGCGCGTGAGCCGGAGATCGCCGAGGGTGTGAACGCCGACGGCCACAACCCGATGTTCCTGCGTGACGTGACGCTGGGTCCTGCGGTGAGCGCCACCGCCGACCTGACCGAAGCGATCGATGGCGCAGGCGCCGTCATCGTGGTCACGCCGAGCCATGGCGTGCGTGATGTGGCCGAGGTGATGAGCCAGACGCTTCCTGACGACGTGCCGGTGATCAACCTCGCCAAGGGCGTGGAGCAGAACACGCTCATGCGCATGACGCAGATCCTCGAGGAAATCGTCGGCAACCGCGAGCGTCTCGCCGCGCTGTCGGGCCCCAACCACGCCGAAGAGGTGTCCAAGGGGGTCCCCTCGGCCACCGTGGTGGCGGCCTACGACGAGTCGGTGGGCCGCATGTTCCAGGATCTCTTCATGGCGCCGACATTCAGGGTGTACACCAACCCCGACGTGGTGGGCGTGGAGCTGTGCGGCGCCTCCAAGAACGTCGTGGCGGTGGCCGCCGGCATGGTGGACGGCCTCGGCTATGGCGACAACACGAAGGCGACGCTGATGACGCGCGGACTCGCCGAGATGAGCCGCCTCGGTTCGCATCTGGGCGCGAATCAGATGACCTACATGGGCCTTGCGGGCATGGGCGACCTGATCGTCACGTGCACCTCGCGGCACAGCCGCAACCGCGGTCTGGGCGAGTGGGTGGTCGGCGGTGGCACGGTGGAGAGCTATGCCGCGGAGACGCACATGGTGGCGGAGGGCGCCAAGAGCGCTGTAGCGCTCGACGACCTCGCGGCCAAGCTGGAGATCGAGATGCCGATCACCCGTCAGGTCCGCGCGATCCTGTACGAGGGCCACATGGCCTCGGAGGCCGCATCGATCCTGATGGGCCGCGCGGCGGTGGACGAGTTCCACGGCATGGGCCTCGTCGAGGACGGGGAGTGAGGCGCATGGGCCACGAACTGTTCATCGCGCCGTCGATCCTCTCGGCCGACTTCACCAGACTAGCCGAGGCGGTGGCGCTCGTGGAAGATGCGGGCGCCGACCTGATACACGTGGACGTGATGGACGGGCGGTTCGTCCCCAACCTCACGATCGGCCCGCCCGTCGTGCGTGAGCTGAAGCGGGTGGCGCGACAGCCGCTGGACGTCCACCTCATGGTGGAGGATCCCGACCGCACCGCATCGTGGTACGTGGACGCGGGCGCCGATATCGTGACGGTGCACATCGAAGCGGCGGTGCACGCGCACCGCACGCTCTGCGCGATCAGAGAGGGCGGGGCGATGGCGGGCATCACCCTGAACCCGGGCACCCCGGCCTCGGCGATCGCTGAGGTGCTGCCGTATGTGGACCTGGTGCTCGTGATGAGCGTGAACCCCGGATTCGGCGGTCAATCGTTCATCGAGTCCTCGGTAGCGAAGGTCGGCGAGATCGTACGGATGTGCAGGGATGCAGGGGTGTCGCCCCGGATCGAGGTGGATGGCGGGATCGACCCGCACACCGCGCCCCGGGTCGTCGACGCAGGCGCCGACACGCTGGTCGCCGGCAACGCGGTATTCGGGCAGCCTGACCCGGCGGCGGCGCTTGCGGAGCTGCGGAGAAGCGCGTTGACCCGCAGCGTGTGAAGCGTGTCCAGCGAGAGGAGCGTGTGCCACCTATGTTCACAGGCCTGATCGAGTGCGAGGGCGTGATAACGCGCGCAGACCGCGTGGGCGGCGGCATGCGCCTGGAGGTCTACGCGCCGGAGTTCGGCCGCGACATGCAGATCGGCGACTCGATCGCGGTGGACGGCGCACAGGTGAAGGTCGTCAAGTTCATCAGGGGCGCGTTCCTCACCGACGTCGACGCGGATACGCTGGGAGGTACGACGCTCGGCGGCCTTCAGCAGGGAGACAAGGTCAACCTCGAGCGCGCGCTGCGTCTCTCCGACCGGCTTGCGGGGCATCTTGTGGCAGGTCACGTGGACGGCATCGGACACCTTGAGATGCGACAGCCGGCCGGCAAGTTCACCGTGTACCAGTTCCAGGCCCCGCCCGAGGTCATGCGCTTCGTGGTCGAGAAGGGCCCGATCGCCGTGGATGGGATCTCGTTGACGGTCGGCAAGCTGGGCGCCGGGGGCTTCACGGCGGCGGTCGTGCCGCAGGTGGAGTCGACGACCACGCTCAAGGACAAGCCGATCGGCGGCGGCATCAACCTCGAGGTGGATATGCTGGCCAAGTACGTCGAACGGTTCGTGGCGGGCTACCACGGGGAGGCGGACTCCTCAAACCACAGGCGCGGCCTCGGCGAGGTGTTGCGGGAGTTCACCGAAGGAGGCCGGTAGGGGCATCGGAGAGAAGAGAACGCCCGGTCGCCGTTTCCGGTGCCGGGCGTTCCGCGGGGCGATCCAGTGGGTTCTCACCATCCTGTGGCTATCAACCGTGGATTACCGTCTGTGTCAGCCTCCGGAGGTCATCCGGGGGG
>DSAI01000223.1 GCA_011372845.1 Actinomycetota bacterium | reverse complement strand
GATACGATAAGGGACTACTTCTCCGACGCCCATGATATCCGACCGGCCCGGCGTCTACGAAAGTGGACGCTCACGCGTGATGTCCATGATGAACCGGATCACGTCCGAGCGGGTGACTATCCCGGCCAACCTTCCGTTCTCCACCACGAGGACCGCGCCAGGCCCTCCAGGCTCGAGACGTGACAGCACGCTCTCGACCGAGGCCATCGGCGTGGCCACCGCACCCTCAAGGTTCCTCGACGCCACCTCGGCCACGGTCGTCATCGGCCACTGCTCACGGGGAACGTCGTTCGCTCGCTCCACGTCGATCAGGCCGATCACGTGGCCATCCTGGACCACAGGATAGCGGGTGTGACGACCGGCCAGGAAGTACGTGTGGCCCATCTCCTCGAGAGAGAGGTCAGCAGGGGCCAGCACCGCCGGCGTCGACATGATCGTGGAGACCGGCACGTCCGCCAGGCGTGACCGGGTCATCTGCTGGCGATACGCACCCGCTGCAAGGCTCGATATGAACCAGCCCATGACAGCCAGCCAAACGAGATCGAAATTGCCGCCGAGAACGCCGAAGACGGCGACGGCTATCAACATCGTCCCTATCGCCTGCCCCGACCTGCTCGCCCACTTCGTCGCCTTCAGTTGGTCGCCGGTGAGAGCCCACAGGATCGAGCGGAGGATGCGTCCTCCGTCAAGTGGGAAGCCCGGCAGCAGGTTGAAGATGGCCAGCGATCCGTTGATCAAGGCGAGATACTCCAACGGAACCAGTAGCAGCCCGCTCGCGCCAGCCGCCGCGGCAAACACCGACGCGCCCCAGAAGAGCCCGGCAAGCACCAGGCTCGTGGCGGGCCCCGCCAGGGCCATGAGGAACTCCCGCCCGGGGCTGCTCGGCTCGTCATCGAGTTGGGAGACGCCACCGAACACGAACAGCGTCACCCGGGACACACTCAGACCTCCGGCTCTCGCCACGAGTGAATGGGCAAGCTCGTGCAGCACCAGCGATCCGAAGAACACTATAGACGTCAGCAAGCCGAGAACGGTGTAGACCAACGGACCTTCGTCGGGGACCGCGGCCGGAAAGTAGCTCGTGGTGAGTGTGGCCGCCACCAGGAAGAAGACGAAGAGCCAGCTCGCATCGATCTCAAGCGGTATGCCGAACGGACGCCCAAGCCGCACCGACGGTAGACCGAACATGGTGATTCAGCTCCTGGCGAGAGGCATCAGAAGACGGCGCCTTCCAGTGCGGTCGCGCACAGGCACGGCCGCTCCTCCGGTAGCGCCGGGATCATCGCGTACAGCAGACTCTTGATCTTCTCGGTGTTCTCCGCGAAGACCCGCACGACCTCGTCGTTGGTCACCGGCGTGGCGCCCGCGGTGCCGGCGTCATAGTCAGTGATGAGAGAGATGTTGCAGTAACAGATCTCCAGCTCTCGCGCGAGATAGGACTCCGGGTACTGGGTCATGTTGATCACTTCCCAGCCCTGGGACGCGAACCAGCGCGACTCCGCACGGGTCGAGAAACGCGGCCCCTGGATCACGACGACGGTCCCGCCATCGTGGACGCTGATCCCGAGCTCCCGAGCGTTCTCAACCGCGACCTGCCGCATGGTGGGGCAGTACGGGTCTGCTGAAGAGACGTGCGTCGTCTGGGGCCCGTCGTAGAAGGTGTCCTTACGCCCCTTGGTGCGATCCACGAACTGGTCACATACGACGAAGTCACCGGGCTTCACATGCGCCTGCAATGACCCGCAGGCGTTGGGCCCGATGATGCGCGAGACCCCCATCTGCTTCATCGCGTAGACGTTCGCACGGTAGTTGATCATGTGCGGCGGGATGGTGTGTGATGTGCCATGCCTCGGCATGAAGGCGACGACGCGACCACCGATCTCACCATAGGTGATCGGGGCAGAGGGGTCGCCGTAGGGTGTGTGGACCGTGACCTCGACGGGACTCTCAAGAAGCGAGTATAGGCCGCTGCCGCCGAAGACACCGATATCAGCCTGCGGATAGTCCATTGGATAGCTCCTCGTATCGGATGGGCTTGCGACTACTCTGTGAGACTCTGCTCACACGGTGATTGTAGACCATCCCGCGCGTGCTTCAGGCACTTCTGCGCCCGAGCTCCGCGGCGGGAGCGGGGGAAGTAGTCTGGATGGACGACTCATCGGGTGGGGGGCTGACCGCCTGGATCCCCCCGCTCGTCCACCGCTCCCCCACCATGCCGGCTACCCGCCCCTCGGCTATGAAGCCCGCAGTTCGTGCATCGAGTGAATCCACCTGCGCGAGAGCCGCCGCCTCGAGCGTTCGCGGCCGCAGACGACCACCCTGCTCGTCAGCCGAGTGGTGCGAGAGCACCATGTGCGACACGTGATCCAGCACGTCGGGTGTCAGCGGGCTCCCAAGCGCAGCGGCCGCGGCAAAGAGGCGCCGATCGCCCAGAACCGCATGTCCCGACAGCCTGCCGCGGTCCGTGTACTCGATCGCGGTCTGGAACTCGAGTTCATCGACGATCCCGATATCGTGGAGCAGCGCGCCGGTGAGCAGCAGGTCCCCATCGATCTGAGGATGCAGATCCGCCATCGTGCGGCAAAGGCCGGCGACGGCGACGGTGTGCTCGAGCAGACCGCCGATGTACGCGTGGTGCTCGCTGCGAGAGGCCGGGCACACGCGGAATGCGCGCATGAACCGACGGTCGCCGTACACTGCTTTCACGAGACCCGCGAGCCCTGGATTCGCAATCGCACGCACATGGTCACGCAACTCGGAGATCATCTCGTCAGCGTCGCGCGGACTTGCGGGGAGTATCTCCCTGGGCTCGTAGCGGGAGGCGGGCTTCATCGAGCTGACGGATACGCGAAGCACGCCCCTGTACGCGGTCACCGTGCCACGGACTGCGACGACAGTCCCGACCGGCACCGACTCCGCCTCGCGGCCGGGCCTGAACATGATCCCGGATATCCGGCCGCTCCTGTCCGCGAACTCCAGAGACAGATAGGCCTCACCGGTGCGCGAGGAGCGCATCTCCTTCGAGCGGAGTGCGAACGTCGCATCGACCCGCTCACCTGCCGTCAGACTCACCGTGTACTGCCGTGGCATCGCCATCAGACCTCCGTTGGACCGTCTCACCGTCCGCTGGCAGCGTACCGCGCGGGTCTGACATGACGCTTCACCTCCCGGGCAGGTGACAGTGCGCTACGACTCCCGGCTCGACACCGTACCTGTCGGCCGCACTGCCGAGATTCACCGCGACCGTGAGCCATCCGGAGGAGTCGATCAACACCACGGGTTCACCCTCCTCGACGTCTGAGAACGTCGAACCGAACGGGGCCTCGACCAACAGGTGGCCGATGGTGATCTCCACCCGTTCGCCTCGTCCCACTCGGTCGTGCAGAGCCTCGGCAGGGATCGCGATCCGGAACGATCCGAAGCGGTCGACGTCGATCACCTCGGCAACCAGAGCATCCCCTTCGACACGATGTGGAGCGAAAGGAGGACCGACCATCGTGTCTGGGTCCACCGGCTCGCCGATGACCGAGGCCTGCACTCCGCAGGCGAGTATCGCCGCTGCGGGCGCCAGGATGTCGCGCGCATGGAACGTAGGCAGCGGGAGGCTGAAGTCGAGATGTTCCGGCACGATCGAGAAGACCTCGGCGATGCCACCCGAACGCCAGGTCGCCGGGATCAGGACGCCGTTGTCGGGTCCCACGAGGATCGAACCGGAGCCGGTGACGATGATGAGGTCGCGGCGGCCACCGCCAACACCCGGATCGACGACGGCAAGGTGGATGGCATCGGGAAGCTGCCACACACCGGAGGCTGCCACCACAGCGGCCTTGCGGATGTCGAAGGGGGGCACATCGTGGGCCAGATCCACGATACGCACCTGTGGGCAGGCACGGAGGATCACGGCGTGACACATGCCGACCCACGTGTCACCGCTGCCGAAGTCGGAAGTGAAACAGATGATCGAATTCATGGCCCTCCTTCGATTCGGATCGCATCTCATGGTGGTATCGTTGCTGCAAGGATCGCCAGGAGGTACACATGACGTCTGCCAGGCATCTCACGTACGCGATAGGCCTTTCTATCCTCCTCATGCTCGCGTCCGCGTGCACGTCATCGACGCGCGTCACCTATATACCCGACGGCGCCTCCTTCGGAGCCTCTGAGCTCACCCTCATGCTCGAGTCGGTGCAGATCGAGGACGCCCACGACATCGATCCGAACGATGCGCAACAGGCGAGGCAGGATGCGCTCGCCGACCTCCGTACGTATGGTGATGACGCGGCGGCGTTGGCGGATGCGCTCACCACCGATTTCCCCGCAGACGTGAACGCCGTTCCGGTTGAGGTGTGGTCGGCAACGTACGAGGGTGAACCCGCATGGGTCGTGATCGAGGTCTGGGGCGACCCGTCAGAGGATCTGCGCTACCGTCGGATGTGGATATACTCGGCCGACGATATGAGCCTGGTGAGCGCTCACTCGATCCGCTGAAACGGAGCATCTCCACGCCCGCCGTCAAGCACTGGCCGGAAGACCGACGGCGCGTGAGGCCTCATCTGCGGCACGCGCGGCGTCCCACCCTGAACGGATGAGGTCTTCTTCGATGCTGAGTGCGACGAGCCGCTCCCGGGCGGTACGGGCGCTCCGGTCGGACCCTCCGAGGATCCGGCGCCGCAGCACGGCCCTGAAGTAGGACTCCACGCGCCGCTGTTCGCCTCGTGTCAGCGGTCGGCCGTCCCACTCATCGAACCGACCGCGTGTGACCCGCGCGGCGTACTCGGTGTGGCGTGGCGCCTCCGTACGATCGCCCCACTCCGCGGTGAGCCGACCGATGAGCGCGTCGAACCGGTCCGTGTCGTTGGCAAGGACGGGAAGCGATAGCTGCACGACCATGATGTACCTCCTCCGAACCTATGTTCGACCGGAGGATATCGCGCCGCTATGACACAGAACCCGCTATCCGAGCAAACGCTCGGTGAAGCTGCGGAACCATGCAGCCGCCGCCAGCTCCATGCCGGTGAGCGCCAGGGCGATCAGGAGCTGTGGCCAGGCGTCCCGCATGCGCTCCGCACGCCGCTCGAAAGCCGGCACGAGACAGACGAAGATGAGGTTCACGCTCATGAACGTAAGGAGGATCGCCGCGGTGACGGTGACCGGATAGAGGATCCCGGTCAGCGGCATCACCCATCGCGCGAGCACGAACGCCGCGAGCAGCAGGATCAGCCAGGATGCTACCCGGCCAGCAGACGACAGCGTCCGCCCGGAGCCCGCACGCCGCCAAAGCTGACCGTTGACCATCGGGAGCGTGATGCCTGCAAGAGCCCATCCGGTAAGCATGCCGGTGATGAGCCTCAGGTCGTTGGTGGACTCCCGAAGCCCTAGGTAGGAGGT
>DSAI01000112.1 GCA_011372845.1 Actinomycetota bacterium | reverse complement strand
GATGGAGCGAGGGTTCATCGGGTTTGGAACGAGCAGTACACGCACGCTAGCCTCCCAATGCGGCATGCGCCGCCTCTACGATCGCATCGACATCCACCTTGACCGGCTCGCCTCCCGGTCTGAGACACACCCAGAATTCGATATTACCTTCCGGACCCGTGATGGGTGACCAGCCGAGACCGCAGACTGCCCACCCGCCCTGCTCCGCAGAGGCCAGCACCGAACCCAGCACATCACGATGGACCGCTGGATCGCGCACCACACCTTTCTTACCGATACGTCCTTTACCGGCTTCGAACTGAGGCTTAACCAGAGCGAGACAGACGGCGTCATCGGCCAGGATCGTACGCACCGCCGGCAGGACCTTGGACAAGCCGATGAACGAAACGTCTATGACCGCCATGTCGTACGGTCCTCCGAGCCGCTCCGGATCGGCAGTGCGGATGTTCGTGCGTTCCAGCACGTGGACACGAGGATCGTTGCGGAGCGACCAGGCGAGTTGCCCGTAGCCGACGTCGATGGCCGTCACGGAGCGTGCGCCCCGCTGCAGCAGACAGTCCGTGAAGCCGCCTGTGGAGGCTCCCACATCGACGGCGCGCACGCCTGAAGGATCGACGCCGAAGGAGTCAAGCGCCCCCGCCAGCTTGTGGCCGCCGCGCGATACGTACTGGGGCCGCTCGACCACGAGGATCTCAGCGTCAGGCTCCACGGGCGCACCAGCCTTGGACACCATCACGCCGTCGACGCTCACATCACCGGCGAGGATGACACCCCGGGCCTGCTCTCGCGATCGCGCAAGGCCCCTGCTAACGAGCTCGACGTCGAGCCTGCGCGCCGTCATCTACGATCGCACCTTCCGCTTCACGCAGAGCCGCCAGCCTCCGCAGGATCGCATCGGTCACCGACTCAGGCGTGAGTCCGACCTCTTCGAGCAGGATGCTCGTCTTCCCGTGCGTCACGAAGCAATCGGGAATCGCGATCTTCATGACGGGGACTGTGATCGCCTCCTCAGCGAGGGTCTCCATCACGGCGCCGCCGAAGCCACCTTCACCGGTGTTCTCCTCCAGGGTCACGATGAGCGGCCTATCGGCAGCTCTCCTCACCGCATCGCGGTCGAGAGGCTTCACCCAACGCATGTCCACCACTTCAGCCCCGACGCCGTGCGTCGCGAGCGACTCGGCCGCACGCTCGGCTGTCTCGACCATCCGCCCGATGGCCAGGAGGGCGACGTCCTCTCCCTGACACACCGTCTCGGAGACACCGAGGGTGAGCATCCGCGGCTCAGCGGGCAGCGCCACTCCGCGACCAGCGCCTCTCGGATACCTGATCGCCACCGGACCGTCCATGGCGAGTGCGGTATGCAGCATGTCCGCCAGCTCGGCCTCGTTGGACGGCGCCATCACGGCGAGACTGGGAACGGACCGTAGGAACGTCAGGTCGAAGACGCCGTGGTGCGTAGGGCCGTCCTCGCCCACGAGACCCGCCCGGTCGAGACAGAAGACCACGTGGAGACCCTGGAGAGCCGCGTCCATGATCACCTGGTCGTAAGCGCGCTGGATGAAGGTCGAGTAGATCGCTACCACGGGTATCTGGCCGCCATGTGCGAGCCCAGCGGCCAGACCCACCGCGTGCTGCTCGGCTATGCCTACGTCGAAGAACCGGTCTGGGAAGCGCTCCGCGAACGCCGTGAGCCCCGTTCCCGCCGGCATGGCCGCCGTGATGGCGACGATGCGCTGATCGTGCTCGGCCTCGGTCACGATCGCATCGCCGAAGACTTGCGTGTAGCTGAGCGGCTTGGGGCCGCCGCCGTTCGCACGGCCCGTCTCCACGGAGAACGGGCTCACGCCATGGAACTCGTCGGGGCGGTCCTCAGCGTGCGTGTATCCCATGCCCTTGCGCGTGACCGCATGCACAAGCACGGGACCGTCGGCGCTCTTGGCCCAGGTTATCGCGTTCTGCACCTGGGCGATGTCATGGCCGTCGATGGGGCCGACGTACTGGATGCCGAGTTCCTCGAAGAGCATCCCCGGCACGATGAGTTGTTTCACCGACTCCTTGGCGGCCTCGCCGGCAGCCACCATCGCCGCACCGACCCTTGTGCAAGCGAGCGCCGACTCCACATCATCTCTGAGGCGACGGTATCGGCGGTCGAGCCTCACGCGCGCCAGGTAGCTCGACAGGGCCCCCACATTGGGCGCGATCGACATCTCGTTGTCGTTCAGGAGCACGATGAGCCGCGAGCCCAGGTGGCCCGCATGGTCCAGCGCCTCGAACGCCATGCCCCCGGTCAGCGATCCGTCGCCGATCACCGCTACGATGGTCTCGTCCGTGCCGTTCAGATCGCGCGCAGCGGCGAGACCCAGCGCCACCGAGATCGACGTGCTCGCGTGCCCCGTGTCGTGCACGTCATAGGGGCTCTCAGTGCGCTTCGGGAACCCGCAGACGCCGCCGTACGTGCGCAGCGTGCCGAATCCCTCCCTGCGCCCCGTGATGAGCTTGTGGACGTACGCCTGGTGGCCTACATCCCAGATCACGCTGTCAGCGGGGCAGTCGAGCGCCCGGTGAAGGCCCAGCGTGAGCTCCACGACACCAAGGTTCGGCGCGAGATGACCGCCCGTCTCAGAGACGGTAGCGATGAGGGTCGCCCGGATCTCGGCAGCCAGCTGCGTGAGCTCCTCGCTGCTGAGCGCCTTCAGAGCGGCCGGTTCGTTTATGGAATCAAGAATGGGCGTCTGTGACACTGATCAGGCACACTCCCGTGCGTGGGGGTCGCGACGGCACCCTGGGTTCCCATCGTACCACCCGCGCGCTGCACGAATGCCAGCGCCGCAACCCTGCCGTAACTGGCCGGTCACTCTGCCGATGCGTCGGCCTGCTGCGCGTCACCCGTGGCATCGACACCCTCGTCGGGGTCCGCGCCGTTGAGCGGCTGACCCGGCACATCGTCTTCAGCGGCCGTGCCTTCGATGTCGGGAACGACCACGTCACCGGCCCCGGACGCATCATCCGATCCACCGACGCCGTCGACCTCTCCGCTCCCGGGCGCAGGAGCGGCACTCATGTCCGTGTGGTCGACGAGCTCGGTGCAGATGTTCGCGAGGCGGACGCCCTCCTCGAGCAGGTCGAGGCTCTTCTCGAGCGACGTGTCCTTCTTGCGCGCCTCTGCGGCGATCTCCTCCAGCCTGACCCGCGCGGTCTCGAACGTGTACTTCTCATCCGCCATCGCCGGTCAGACCCCTTCCTCATGTTCCACGTCATCGGTCACGTCGTCCGGTACCGGCTCGCCACGCAGCTCCGCGATCTTGCCGAGCACCCCGTTGACGAACTTGGGCGAATCGTCACCGCCGTACGCCTTGGCCAGCTCGACGGCCTCGTTGATAGCCACCGAGGCCGGAACGTCCTCCTCGAACATGATCTCGTACACGGCCAGACGCAAGATGTTCCGGTCCACGAACGGCATACGCATCAACGACCAATGCTGTGAGGTGGCTTCGATGCGCGCATCCACCTCGCCCTGGCGCGCCTCTGTGCCGAGCACGAGCTCGCGACAGTAGTCGGAGGGCTCCCCGTCCTCGTCGTTGAACGATCGGGTGTCGAGTATCGACCGGACCTCCTGCCCGGTGATATCGCGCTGGTAGAGTATCTGGAGCGCCTGACGGCGCGCGCGGGTTCGCTCGAGCATCATCTACCCGTACCCGGTCTACCGTACGTCACTGCTCGTCCGGGAAGACGACCCCGTCGACGTACACGTCGACGGAAGCGACCGCCTGGCCGGTGTGCGTGAGCAAGGCATCCGTGACCGCACGCTGGACCTCGGTCGCCACCTCACGCAGCGGCCTGCCATACGATGCGCTGATCCGCACGCTCGCGGTGAGCTCGTTACCCTCTCCCACCTCGACCACCACACCGCGAGCCGCACCCTTGGGCACAAGCCCCGCGAGTCCGCCCGCAGCCAGTACGATCGCCGCCACGCCCTCCACGGACTGCGTAGCCACCTGGGCGATGGTCTCGAGGACGCCCGGGGCGACCCCGATGCCGTCCAGCGTGATCTCCTCAGACATCGTGCCCCTCCTCGGGTCGGGAGCCGTCGATCACGAACGCGTTCAGAGCAGCCTGGTCGACATGCCGCTCAACGTAGTCAGTATAGACCTCGGCCTTCACGAAGTGCGGTTCCTCCACCACGAACTGGTGGAACGGGATGGTGGTGGGGATGCCGACGACGATGAACTCGTCGAGCGCCCTGCGCCCGCGGGCGACCGCCTCATCCCGGGTCTCTCCCCATACGATCAGCTTGGCGAGCAGGGAATCGTAGTACGGGGGCACCATGTACCCCCCGTATACGTGGCTGTCCACGCGGACACCGAACCCTCCCGGCGGGTTGAAGCACTCGACCATTCCGGGGTGCGGGCGGAAGTTGTGTATCGGATCCTCAGCGTTGATGCGGAACTCGATAGCGTGACCGCGGAGCGTGACCGAATCCTGCGAGGCATGTGTCATGCGGTCGCCGGCTGCGATCCGGATCTGCTCCTTGATGATGTCCACGCCGGTGATCTGCTCGGTCACGGGATGCTCCACCTGTACGCGCGTATTCATCTCCATGAAGAAGAAGCTGCCATCCGTGTCGAGCAGGAACTCCACGGTGCCGGCGTTCACATAGTCGACTGCACGAACCGCCTTCAGGGCCGCTTCGCCCATCGCCGCCCGCAACTCCTCGCTGAGCGCGGGTGAAGGCGCCTCCTCGATCAGCTTCTGGTGACGCCGCTGCACCGAGCAGTCACGCTCGTAGAGGTAGATCGCGTTGCCGTGCGTATCGGCGAGCACCTGGATCTCGATATGCCGCGGCCGCGACAGGTACTTCTCGAGATACACGTCGTCGTTGCCGAACGCCGCGGCGGCCTCCGTCTTGGCGGCGGTGAAGTTGTGGACGAGTTCCGACTCGTCGGCGGCCACACGCATACCCTTGCCGCCGCCGCCCGCGGACGCCTTGATGAGCACGGGGAAGCCGACCTCGCGAGCGAAAGCGAGCGCCTCTTCGGCCGTTTCCACAACGCCGTCACTGCCGGGGACGCATGGCACACCGGCAGCCATCATCGTGCTGCGCGCTACCGCCTTGTCGCCCATCCGCTCGATCGCATCCGCCGAAGGCCCCACGAACACGAGGCCTGAGTCGGCACATGCGCGGGCGAAGGCCGCGTTCTCCGCGAGGAACCCATACCCCGGGTGCACGGCGTCGGCGCCGCTCGTGAGCGCCGCAGAGATGATGTTGGGCATGTTGAGGTAGCTCGCCGACGATGGCACCGGACCCACGCACACGGCCTGGTCGGCCATCCGTGCGTGGAGGGAGTCCCGGTCAGCCTCCGAGAAGACGGCCACCGACCTGATACCCAACTCCTTGCACGCGCG
>DSAI01000176.1 GCA_011372845.1 Actinomycetota bacterium | reverse complement strand
TCACGGTCGTCGATGACGACCTCCACGCCCGCATCGGCGAGCTCGGCGAAGATCCGCTCAGCGGCTGGGCCGACGAGGTCGTCGCCGGTCTGGAGCGGCAGGATCGCGACCTCGGCAGGGGCCACGGAGACGGGCCAGACGATACCGTGCTCGTCATGGTGCTGCTCGATGACCGCTGCGAGCGATCGCGTGATGCCCACGCCGTAGCACCCCATGATGAAGGGCTGCTCCGACCCGTCTTCCGCGGTGTAGGTCGCGTGCATCGACTCCGAGTACTTGGTGCCGAGCTGGAAGACCTGCGACACCTCGATGCCGCGTGCCGCCCGGAGCGTCTCACCGCACACGGGGCAACCGTCGCCGGCCTCTGCCACGACGAGATCGGCCCAGGCGTCGACAGCGAGATCGCGGCCGGGCATCGCTCCGGTGAGGTGCACATCGGGCTCGTTGGCGCCCACCGTCCATGCGAGCTCCGCCTTCAGCGTGCGGTCAGCGACCACGAGCGTGCCCTCAGGCGCGCCGACAGGGCCGAGGAAGCCCCGGTGGATGCCGAAGCGCGCGAAACCGTCATCGTCAAGGAGCTCGAGACCGGGAGCCACGCTCGCCGCCTTGAGTTCGTTCAGCTCGCGGTGACCGGGCACGCACAGGAACACGAGCCTGCCGTTCTCGGTTGTGGCCGCCATGGTCTTGACGGTATGAGCGCTCGATACGCCCAGGAAGTCCGCGAGGTCGGCGATGGTCTGGACGCCGGGTGTGGCCACGCGCTCGAGCGGTTGCGCGGATGTCGCGGCCGCCTCGTACGGGACCACCGCTGACGCAGCCTCGACGTTCGCGGCCCATCCGCACTCACAGTAGACGAGCCCCGCCTCCCCGCTCTCGGCGAGCGCCATGAACTCGGTGGTCACCTTGCCGCCGATCTGACCGGAGTCGGCCTCCACCGGGCGCCAGTCGAGCCCCAGCCGATCGCAGATGCGACCGTAAGCGTGCGCCATGGCGTCGTAGTGCTCCTTGAGGGACTCCTGGGTGGCGTGGAAGGAGTACGCGTCCTTCATGATGAACTCGCGTCCCCTGAGCAGTCCGAAGCGCGGGCGGATCTCATCGCGGAACTTCATGTTGATCTGGTACAGGGACACCGGAAGCTGCCGGTACGACCGCAACTCGCCACGGACGGTGGCGGTGATGATCTCCTCATGCGTGGGGCCGAGGCAGAACTCTCTTCCCTGCCGGTCGGTGAGGCGCGCCAACTCGGGCCCGTACACGTCCCAACGGCCTGACTGCTGCCATAGCTCGGCGGGCTGGACGATCGGCATGAGCATCTCCTGGCTGCCGATCGCATCCATCTCCTCGCGGACGATCCGCTCGACCTTGTGGACGGAGCGCCAGCCGAGCGGGAGGAAGGTGTAGATGCCCGCGGCGGCGCGTCTCATCAGCCCGGCGCGCAGCATGAGACGATGCGATGCGACCTCGGCCTCGACGGGATCCTCTTTGAGGGTGGGCGCATAGAGTTGGGACATCCTGAGTGCGACGGTCATTGTTCTCCTCGTCCATACATGGTGGAACATCCGTGTCCTGAGCGGTGGAGCAAGAGCTGCGGATCCGTCAGCCGATCCCGCGGTCGTCGGGGTGGAAGCTCGGGACGAGCTCGTCCTCGCCCGAAGCGAGCGTCATGATGAGCCTGGCCACGAGGTCGTGGACGATGATCGTATCGGTGTTGCCCTGGGCCCGGAAGGCCTCCTTGAGCTCTGGCTTCACGGCCCGGTCCCCGCTGACCTCTATGATCAGGTCTATCTCGCCTGACTTGGCGCCGAGGACGCTGGCGTACTCGGTATAGAAGATGTCGTGCTCCTGAGCGAAGCGGGCGCCGTGACTGTTGGGATCGGCGTCGGCGACCCCCACGACTTCGATGTACGGCAGCCGGGAAAGCGCCTCGAGCAATGGTGTGCCTGTGCGGCCACCGCCAACGATCGCAACGCGTACCTTCTGGCTGCTCATATCGCCCACCTCACAGCTACGACATCCCGGAACGTATCAGGAGGATACCGCAGCGGCGGGAAGGCGACCACGCGGAACCACTCAGCCGAGCGAGTCGATCTCCTCGAAGAGCGCATCGACGATCTCAGCTTCTGGGACCTTACGGGTGGGCTCCCCGTGTCTGAACACGAGTCCGACACCCTTGCCGGCCGCAACACCCACATCGGCGTCACGAGCTTCTCCCGGGCCGTTGACCACGCACCCCATGACGGCGACCTTGATCGGCACATCCAGTGCGCGGAGACGGCGATCGACCTCGGAGGCGATCGGGACGAGATCGACCTGGCATCGCCCGCAGGTGGGGCATGACACGAGCTCCGGGCCACGCCTTCTGATATCGAGCGCGGCGAGGATCTCCCATGCCACGCGCACCTCCTCTTCAGGGGGCGCGGTGAGGGACACGCGAAGCGTGTCGCCGATCCCCTCCTCGAGGAGCACGCCGAGACCCACGGCCGACTTGATGGCGCCGGAGAACGCTGTACCCGCCTCCGTCACACCGATATGCAGCGGGTATGGCACCTGTGCGGCGAGCAGCCGGTACGTGTCGATGGTTGCGAGCACCGAGGACGCCTTGGCGGAGACGACGATGTCGCTGAACCCGCGGGACTCGAAGTGCTCGCAGAAGGAGACCGCGCTTGCGGCGAGCTTCTCGGCAAGAGGCATGTCGAGACCCTGGTACTCCCGTGCCAGGCTGCCCGCGTTCACGCCGATGCGTATCGGGATACCCGCCGCGCCCGCCGTATCGATCACAGCGTCCACACGCGCCATGTCGCCGATGTTCCCAGGGTTGATCCGCAGTTTCGCCGCTCCGCGGTGCGTGGCTTCGATGGCGAGACGGTGGTCGAAGTGGATGTCGGCGACCACAGGCAACGGACTCTCCGCGCATATGCGCTCGAAACCCTCGAGGGCGTCGGCCCGGGGTATCGCCACCCGGACGATCTCGCATCCGTCTGCCTCGAGCGCACGGATCTGAGCCAGTGTGGTCACGGCGTCGGCGGTGTCCGTGTTCGTCATCGACTGCACGCTCACGTTGGCGTCTCCGCCGAGCGGAACCGTGCCTACGTTCACCTGTGTGGACTGTCGCCGCGTCATCCGCTACCCCCCGAGCCGCGTGATATCAAGATACGTCAGGTAGCCGATGAGTGAGAACAGCAGCAGCGCACCGATGGCGCTCATGGCGAGCGACACGTTGCGACCGATGGGTCGTCCCACAACACGCTCGACGATCTCCAGGACGATCTTGCCGCCGTCGAGCGGCGGCAGGGGCAGGATGTTGACGATGCCGAGCGACAACGAGAGCGCGGCGATCAGGTACGCATAATCGATCGGACCGGCCTTCGCGGCTTCGACTGCGCGTACTGAGACGCCGACGACGCTCGTGAACTGCGCGACCGTGGCGCTGAACCGCGACGGATCGAAGAGTCCGAGCACGGTTTTGAACGTCATCACGGTGAGCTCGACGCTCTTGCCTAGGCTCTGGAACACGTTGGGCTCGACCTTGACCGGCGTGGGTCCGATACCGGCATAGCCGTGACCTTCCCGGTCGGCGAGCTCAAGCCGGAAGTCCATCTCGGCGCCGTTCCTGTCCATCGTGAGCACCACGCTGTCCCCGGGCTCGGTCATGCCCATCAACGCCTGGAACTCGGTCCACTGTTGGATGGGCTCGCCATCCAGAGCGACGAGCGTGTCTCCGTCGCGGATGCCCGCAGCTGCGGCTGGCGTACCAGTCTCGACCGTGTCCACACGCGTGGTGATGTCGTAGTAGCCCCATATGGTGAGGAAGACGGTGAAGGTGAGGATGGCGGCGACCAGGTTGGTGAGGACGCCGGCCGAGAGGATCGCGATGCGACGCGGCGTGGTCTGTCCGCGGTATGTGACGGCACGGGCCGAATCGGCGAGCTCGGCGGCGCTCATGGCGGTGACATCTCCATCCACCGTCAGCGACAGCCTGCCCGCGTCGTCGCGCGAGACGGCTTTCCAGTCCTCGACGGTGAGCAAAAGCGCCTGCGCGCGCTCCTCGTCCACGCCGAGCTCGCGGGCGAGCGCGTGTGGCTCCGAGGTGCCGTTGTCGCGCACTGCGACCAGGGTCTCCCCCACCAACGGGTCTTCCGCGCCGGGTTCCATCCCGGCGATCCGCACGTAGCCTCCGAGCGGGATGGCCGTGATCCCCCAGTCCATGGCGTCGGTGCGGTATCGAAGCGCCGGGCCGGGCAGGCCGAGCATGAACTCATGCACCTTCACGCCGAAGGCGCGTGCGGCAAGGAAGTGCCCGCCCTCGTGCATGACTACGAGGATCGAGAAGGTGATCACGCCCCAGAGGACGTTCTCAAGAGCGCCGAGCGCTGCGGTCATGGTGAGACTCCTATCGGTTCGGTGCGCTCCCGTTGCTGCAAGGGGCGCGCCATATCTCAGACGAGCAGTCCAGCAGCGGTCCGCCGGGCCCAGGCATCCGCATCCTCCACAGCCTCCAGCGTGTCGGCGGGCGCACTGTGATGCCGTTCGAGCGTCGATTCGACCGTTGCGGGGATCGCGGTGAGCGGCACGCGACCTTCAAGGAACGCGGCGACGGCGATCTCGTTGGCGGCGTTGAGCACGGTGGGCATGGTACCACCCGCACGACCCGCCTCGATGGCCAGACGCAAACTCGGGAAAGTGTCGACATCTGGCGGCTCGAAGTCCAGCGAGCCAAGGGTGCGGAAGTCGACCGGCGGTGCGGGCGCGTCCCAGCGATCGGGATGGCTGAACGCGTACTGGATCGGGATGCGCATGTCGGTGGCGCCGAGGTGCGCCTTGACCGAGCCGTCGCTGAACTCGACCATCGAGTGCACACACGACTGCGGGTGGACCACCACCTCGATCCGATCGTAGGGGACGCCGAAGAGGTGGTGAGCCTCGATGACCTCGAGCCCCTTGTTCATCAGCGTGGCCGAGTCGATCGTGATCTTCGGTCCCATGGTCCAGCGCGGATGCGCCAGGGCCTCCGCGACCGTGACCCTCGCGAGATCGGCAGTCGTACGTCCGCGGAAAGGGCCTCCCGAGGCGGTCAGCCACAGCTTGTGAACCGACTCCGCAGGCTCGCCAGACAGACACTGATAGATGGCCGAGTGTTCGCTGTCGACAGGAAGGATCCGATCGACGCCCAGGCGGGCGATGATGTCCCCTCCCGCGACGAGCGACTCCTTGTTGGCAAGCGCGAGACGGCTGCCGGCGCGCAGAGATGCGATGGACGCCCGCAGTCCGGCCGCCCCGACGAGCGCGTTGAGCACGATGTCGACGTCGTCCGCGGCCGCGGACTCCTCTATCGCGGACGGTCCACCTTCTATCCGGATGCCGGGTGCCGCGGATGCGGAGGATGCGGCGTTCTCGTCACCCAGCGCCAGTCTCTTCACGCCGAACTCCTC